>QHOX01000200.1:8820-15337 GCA_003219465.1 Verrucomicrobiota bacterium
AGGTTCGGCGACGGGCGGAATACCCGAACTGACACTGGCGGATTGCGCAAGAGTGGTGGCTTACGATTTCAAAAGGAACTGGCTCCGATGTGAGGGGTCCGCGATTGCTTCATCCGAGTCGCTGACGCACGCCGCGGTTTACGAATCGGATGCAAAGGCTGGGGCGGTTATTCATTGCCACGACTCAAAATTGTGGACAGCGCTTCTAAATCGAGCTCCGACAAGCTCGAAGGCCGTTGATTACGGGACACCTGAGATGGCGTACGAAGTATTGCGTCTCTTCAACCTTACCGACGTGAAAAGTAGAAAGATACTTGTCATGGCCGGACACGAAGGAGGCATTGTAGCTTTCGGCAGAGATCTCGAAGAGGCGTTCGCTGTTTTAATGCGCGAACGAAAGAAAATGAAGAGGTTGAGAAGTTAAAAAAGGGGTGGTTATTGTCGCCCGACTCCCGTCGGCTCCAATCACCAGGATTGCATTTAACATTCGAAGCTGTCTGATATCTCCGACTAGCAAATCGGACGCATCATATTATGGATCTTGAGCAACTGAAACGCTGAGCGAAACTTCGGGCCAAATGAAAGTAAAAAGACGAGACGCCAGTAGGACGAGGAACATACCGACACAAAGCCAGGCGAACCAATCGCCGGTTCGCGTGTAGAACGTTGCCGCGGGTGTGACGTTTACTTTTCCAGTGATCGACACGAAGCGACCGGGTACCGTCGCCGCCTCCGCCAGAATGCGACCGCGATTGTCGCTGAGAGTTAAGAGCCCGTTGCACGCTGATCGAGCCAGCGCGAAACCGTTCTCGACCGCGCGCAGGACGGCCATGCGGGCGTGCAACCAGCGATCAAGATTGAAATCCCACGCCGGCGCGAGCAGCAAGTTCGCGCCATCGCCGGCATATTCACGGCTCAGTTTGGGAAAATCCATATCCTTGCAAATTTGCAATCCCCAGCGCCCGGACGGCTGGTCGAGAAGTACTCGTTTATCGCCCGGTTTTTCGGGTTCGATCCCCGGCAAAAGATGATGCTTGTCGTAATTCGCCTCCAATTTTCCATCGGGCGAATAAAAGCGCGAAGAATTGAATGCGGCGGACGGCGTTCGTCGAACCAGCCCGACGACAATCGCCGCATGCGTGGCAGCCGCAGTCGAAGAAAAGAGCGCGTCCACTTCTGCTAATCTGCTCTCGCTAACGCGCCCGATTTTTTCCGGGAGAACAACGACCTGTGTTCCGGCCGGAGTAGCGCGGCGGACCTCGTCGGCATACTCATGCAACAGTTTTAGGGCTTGCTCTTCCGGGCCGAGATAGACGCTCATCGGCAGGTCCTTGGCGATGAGTGTCATGGTGACAGATTGAGCCGAGGGATTCGATCGCAACCGCCATTCGCCAAAAAGAAACAGCGCGCAAATGACGACGCCGACAACAATAGTGAGCGCGTGACGTTGCCATGGTTTTCCGGCGCCGCTCAGGAGAGCTGCGATCGTCCCTGCAAACAGAAATACGATGAAGCTGATTCCCCAAAGACCGGTGATCGAGGCGACCTGGATAATCGGGAGACAATTCATTTGTGTGTAGGCGAGATTGGCCCATGTGCTGTGAGGCGACCCGATCTCGGTGAGATATTCGTATGCCACCCAGTAAACGGGAAAAGCAAGCGAAGCCAGAAAGAGCGATCCGCGTCGAAGGAAGCTGCGCATGAACAGAACTCCGAAACCGAAAGCAACAGCTGGAATTACAAAGAAAAGGATGACGATTCGCAGCGGCATCTCGATCTCATGCGTGACGTAGTTCCATTGGTTCATTTCGCCGATTAGCCAGGCGAACGAACCGAGGAGAAAAGCGGCCCTGCTGCGGAGTCGCGGCGCAATTGCGAGTACCGGAACGGGCGCCAACCAAAGCAACCACCAAATCGGATGGAGCCCAGTGCCAAGATATGAAAATGCAGCCGACGCGAGACCGGCTACGACGACGAGAAGAAGGTTACGAGCTCGCATCTCGGAGACGCCATGATGTCGTTGTTCCGGACTGTTCTGGCAAGACAGGAATTTGCATAACGACGACCGATTTTGCTCTGATCGCGAAAGGGACAATCAGAAATAACAATGAGATTCTTTTCCTTGAGCTTACTTGGCATAACTCACTCGCCAGATCGTGCCGTTTCCGTCTTCGCTGAACAGGAGGCTACCGTCTTTGGCGACGGTGATTCCGACGGGGCGGCCCCAAACGTTTCCGTTGGGCGTGACAAAACCCGTCACAAAATCTTCATACTCGCCGCGCGGTTTGCCGGTGGAATGGTCGAACGGCACACGAACAATTTTGTAGCCAGTGCGTTTCTTCCGGTTCCACGAACCGTGGAACGCCGCAAAGATGTCGCCTTTGTATTCGGCGGGAAATTGGTCGCCGGTGTAAAAGCACAAATTGAGCGTGGCCGCATGCGCCTCCACGAGCACGTCGGGGACGATCACTTTATCGGAAAGCTCGGGGTGTTTTCCCTTGTGGCGTGGATCGACATGGTTGCCAATGTAAAACCAGGGCCAGCCATAAAAGCCGCCCAGGCGCACACTGCTGATGTAATCGGGCGGCAAATCGTCCCCGATTTCGTCCCGCTCGTTCGTGCTCATCCAGAGCTCATCGCTGCCAGGCCGAAATGCGATCCCGACGGCGTTTCGAACTCCCCATGCATAAACTTTTTGCCCGCTGCCATCTGGATTGAACTCGAAGATACGGGCGCGATCAGCTTCCGCGGCACTGTCGGAATCATTCGAGCGCGAACCGATCGAGATGTACATTTTTTTGCCATCGGGTGAGAAAACAATGTCGCGCGTCCAATGTCCGCCACTGCGCAGACGCGCCGCGCCACCGGAAAGGTGCGCGCCCAGTTTCTCAGCAGGGCCGCGCGCTTTGAGGTCGCCGTTCCGGTAGGGAAAGCGAATGACGCCGTCCGTATTTGCGACGTACAAAAATTGGGGATCGTTACCAGGCGGGTAAAATGCAATCCCGAATGGTTTGTTCAGATCGCTTTCCGTAAATATCTCAGTGACATCCGGCTTTCCGCTTCCTTTTGTATCGCGCAATACTTTGATCTGGTTGCGACGGCTTTCGCTAACGAAAATGTCTCCATTGGGCGCGGTGAGCAGAAAACGCGGATCGCGAAACCCGCTCGCGTATAGATCGATTTTAAAACCAAGCGGAACCTTAAGCTGCGCGTCCGCTGGACGTCCGACGACGCGTGGCGGGTTAATTGCCAGAAGATTTGAACTAGGCGCGGGCAAATCCTGAACGTTGATCTTGCGCTGCACTCCGGGCGCATCGCTCGTCCAATCGCACATGGCCGCCTTGCCCGTGAGAAGCCTGACGTGGTTCTCCTCTGCTTTGACGGCAGGCGTGTGAAGTGAGAATGCCGACCACAGCGCCACTAAACTCGCGGGACGCAGGACGAAGGCCAGCCAGCAATTCTTCATCCGTCTGTCGTGAAGATTAACGCACAATTGGGCCGCCACTGGGCTTGGCCGCCTCGGCTAACGCCGCACCTTTCTTGCGATCGCTGATCACAAACGTGTTGTTTTCTCCCAGAGTTGACCACGGACCACGCGGCACTTCGCTAAATTCCACGAAGCGCCAGTCCGTTACATCCGTAGGGTTCATTCCGAGATAATCGCGCACGGCAGGCGAGACATCGAGACCTGCGCCTTTGTTCAGATTGGGTTTGGGCCGTTCATTACCAAAGACATATTGCCAGTGATCGGTGCGGAAAGGTCCGGCGTCCTCCCATTGCGCATAAACGGTTCGATTACCTTTGCGGATTGCGACCCAACGGCCTTTGCACGTCGAAACCGCGGGGCCTTGGTACGCTTCCTTAAACCATGGAACAACCCGCGGGGCCTCCGGCCGGTGTCCTGTAGTTGCCTTGTCGCTGTAAGGAAGCGCGCAGTAAAATGGATTCTGCCGGGGCGTGAATTTTACGGGGATGTAATTACTCCGATGCGCGGGATTGGGATCATCAAACCCGCCGTAATTTTTGGTCCAATTTTTGTCCCAGGAACTTGCCCGATTCGGCACCGGATTATTTCCGCTCGGTTGCTCACCGATCCAAAACACAGTTGTCACGATACTTTTTTTCCACGGATATCGCTGTCCCGGCTCAGGCGGCGCCAAAAAATTTCTTGGAGAAAATGAGATTGGGTCAAGCGAAAGACCTTCCGATAATTTGTCCGATTTTTTATTGAACTTCGTCTTGGCAGGCTCTGTTTTAGAAGGCGCCGGGTGCGCAAAGAGAGACGAGATTGACGAGAGCAGGAGCGCGATTGCGTGAGTAATTCTTCCAGGTTTCATTTCGTATCGCCTCGGCGTAACGCGGAAAAGAAGACATCATGTCTTCTCTATTGATTCGTTCACGATGACGCGGATGCGCGTCGATCGCGGCGAGTTTCAGACGCGCCGTAACAAAGCCGCCTAACTTCAATGCAGATTCGGATCAGTCAATCCCGAACTTCGAAGGCGTTCGCGAGCGAGAGCTTTCGGGGTCAATGAATTTTCCGGGATTCAGGATCCCATGCGGATCGAGGGCCTGTTTGAGCTTGCGATGCAGCTCACGCACGACCTCGCTCGTTGCGTCCGGCCACCAGCGTTTCTTTGCGAGGCCGATTCCGTGCTCGCCCGTGATTACGCCGCCCCACGCCAGCACTTGCGCGAAAAGCTCATCGAGTGCGCGATCCACTCGTTCGCGCACGGCTGCTTCACGATTATACCGGTCCACCATCACGTTTACGTGAATGTTGCCGTCGCCAGCATGACCAAAACACGCGATCTGAAATCCATGTCTTGTCTGAAGCGTACCTGCGAATTCCATCAGATCGACGAGTCGGCTCCGCGGCACAACCACATCCTCGTTTAATTTGGTTAGACCAGTTGCGCGAAGCGAATTACTGAACTCGCGGCGCAATGCCCATAACTTCTCGCAATCGGCTTCGCCCGTGGCCATCTCGAGCGCGTCTGCCTTTCTCTTTTCCAGTAATTCGCGAATAGCCACCGCTTCGCTGCGCACGCTTTCCTCCTGTCCATCAAGATCGACCAGCAGATGCGCGTTGCCCGCCGGGACGATCATCTTGCCAAGATCACGGCGGGCCGCCTCCAAGGTGAAATGATCTGCAATTTCGAGCGAGGAAGGCAGAAATCCTGCCGCGAAAATCGCTTGCACAGCTTCGGCAGCTTCCGCCGCGCTGAAAAATGCAGCCGACAAAGTGGCGCGCGCCGGAGGAAGCGGAAGCATACGCAATGTGATCTCCGTCACCACGCCGAGCATTCCTTCCGAACCGACAAACAACCCGATCAAATCGAAGCCGGTTTTGTTTTTGTGCACACGCCCACCGGTCCGCAACACTTCGCCATTCGCGAGCACGACCGATTACGTAATTGCGCGTCACGCCGTATTTCAAACAGCGCGGACCACCCGCATTCGTTGCGACGTTTCCGCCGATCGTGCAATCCTTCATGCTTGCCGGGTCCGGCGGATAAAATAATTTTGCCGCCTTCGCCGCCGCCTTCAGGTCGGCCGTGATCACACCCGGCTCGACGATTGCAATTGCATCGGCGAAATGAATTTCTTTGATGCGATTCATGCGCATAAGCGAGAGCGCAATTCCTTTTCGCACCGGCACACAACCGCCGACATAACCGTAGCCCGCGCCCCGCGCCGTCACGGGAATTTTGTTTTGCGATGCAAATTTCAGCAGCTTCGAAACATCACTTGTCGATCTTGCGAAGACGACCACTTCCGGTGTTTCAGCCGCAAACCACTTGTCGCCGCTGTGCGCAGCGAGCGTTTCGGCGTCATCGGCAACGGCATCGTTGCCCAACAATTGCCGCAGCTCATCTGCGAGTGTCATTGGCATGAACTTCGCGCACGTCAGTTGTAGGGCAAGCGTTCCGCTTGCCGTTGGTGGATCGGCTTCTCCGAAGACGATGTTAGATGAATGCGGCTTCGCCGCCTGAAGTTACCAACGCGTTGAGGACAACGCGTTCCACCTCAGATCGCCACGCGATAATGTCGCGCTCGTTCCATTCGCGTGAGCAACGCTTCGACCTTCGGATATAACACCGGCTTGCTTTCATCCGCGCCAGCGAATTCCTTTACTCCCTCCATTGAATCGAATCGCAGCAAGGTAACAAATTCCATTTCGTTGCCGTCCTCGCGAATAAACAATTCCGCGCCGTGGTAGCCGGAGATTTTTCGGGCGGCGATGCTCGGGAAAATTTCGCTGCGTAACATATTCTCATACACCTTTGCATCTGCTGGTTTGGTCCAGCCGCGCCAGATCCGCGCAATCATCACATCCCCATGATCTGATAACCGCCATCGACGTAGATGACCTGACCAGTGATTGCCGCAGCGCCGTCGCTCGCGAGAAAAACACCGGTCGCGCCCAGCTCTGCGGTATCGCAACTGCGTTTCAACGGCGCGCGCTCCTGATAATGTTTTAACATCGACATGAAACCGCTAATGCCGCGCGCGG
>QHOX01000125.1 GCA_003219465.1 Verrucomicrobiota bacterium
TGGGGCCAATTTGGAGTTGGTCACGACATCGATCCCGGCGTGGTTGCCAATATGGGGATCGTCGGCATCGGTATAAGCGATGACTGGGCCGAAGTTGAACCATCTCCCGGCGTTTACGACTGGTCCACGCTCGATGCCAAGATCGCAGAGGCCAAGGCAGCGGGGTTCCAATATTTATCGTTAGCCGTCACCGATAGTTCATCACAAACGCCGCAGTGGCTGCTGGATTCCCTTCCACCGGATCAAAAAGTTGCGCTAATCGATCCTGCGTCGAGTCATGACACTTTTTGCCAGCCCATCCTGACCGTGCTCCCCTGGAACCCCACTTTTCATCAGGCAAGACTCGATTTGATTGCCGCAATGGGAGCAAGATATACCAACGATCCGGCCATTGTTGCTGTTAACATGGCCTCTTTCGCCAATCACAACACGCAGGATTGGAACATCCAGGATACGGTTGGCACCATCGTATGCCCCAGATGCCCGCAACCGCCACCCACATTGTGCGGCACTATTGTTGTTGACCAGCCGGCACAATGGCTCGCCGCCGGATGGACGGAGCCAACGATGCTCGAGATTGGGAAAGAAATGTGCGACGCCGCGGCGGCAGCATTCCCCAATCAGAACATCAAACTGCCAATCGGCGGTTTGGACATAACCTACCCTGATTTTAGCGGTGGCACTTTCACCACGCTGTGCCGCGATATCGAGAATTATGTTTACGGAAACGCTTTGCTCGGAATACCGCCTCGGCCTTACTCCAGAAGATTTTACATGCAGCGCAACACGGTCGATGCCAACTGGGGCGATGGGACGGTGTACGACACATATATCCCCGGTTTTGATTCAGTGAGGTACATCAACTATATGATCCGTGCCCACGCCCATCCCAACCCGCCGTGGACTACTCCCCGGCAGGCGGGGTTGCAGATGGTCGGCGCAGCGACCCTGGGCCCGACGACAGGTTGCCGGCAGGGCGGAGGGCCAAATGGCCCCTGTGGCCCCACCTGCGACCCGGTATGTGTCATGCAAGCCTCGCTCGATGTAGCCAGGACCTACAATGCCGCGTTCATTGAAATTTGGGCACAAGATGATGTCAACCCAGCCTTCTACGACATGATTAGAGCGGCAACGATCGCAATGGGCGGAACGCCGCGCGCACCGTGATTGACGTAGCGGCCGTTGCGAGCCCAAGCGACCAGTACACAATTGTGGTTGCCAACCCCCCGGGCGAACTGGCCAATCGATGTAGTGCTCAAGCGTTTGGCTTGTTCCAAGTTCTGACTATTCGCGTGCGCGCGAGTAAGCGGAAAGCGGGTCGGCCGTTTCCAAGTTCTTGATGACAGTGCTGAGGTAGACCGATTCGGGATAAAAGGCTTTGTATTTGGTGATCTCTGCCCGATTCAAAACCTTGAAGCCGTAACGCTCGAACATTTTTTCGCCGCGCCGGCTCTCGAACGTGATGATCTGACCGCAAACTCGTTTTTCGCCAGAGCGATAAAGGTAACTGAGATACGCGCTCATCAGCGCGCGCGTGGTCGAAACTTTGCGCGCCTCCGGCAGGAGATTGATGTGAAAATGCGGTACGCGCCGCGGCCTGGCGGGGACTTCATGCCAGCCATACATGAGTAGCCAGCGAATAAAGCGACGCGAGCGCTGGTTGTACCGGAAGTAGCGAGTCAGTGCGCGGAAGAATAACCAGACGTTTTGATAAAGCGCGTAGAGTTGATTTTGTAGCGGCTTGCGCGAGCCGAGCAGATAACCGGAAATTTCGCCGTCTACCTCCAGGAGAAAACAGGATTCCGGTTCGTGATCGGTGTAATAGGTGGTCAGAAAATCGGCGAACAATTCCCGGTCCTCATACACGGGATCGATCGGCTCCCCGAGGAATCCGGTCTCGCAACATAGCTTTCTTACGGCCTCGCGATCTGACCTGCGATAGCCACGAATGAGAAACGGCTGATGGTCATCGTTCAGCATTTAAGATCGGCGGTATTTTGAGCGAAGCTCGCGATAAATGCAAAACAGTTCGTCAAAAACACGTGGCCAGCTGTACAGACTCCGCGCAACGCGTGCAGCGTTCCTGCCTAGAACGGATAATTTCCTGTCGCTGCAGTCTTCGATCGCGTTCGCCAGGGCGTCGGCGCTGTTTTCAAGCGCCCACGATTCCTGATCATGACAAATCACGTTGTCCATGCAGCTACCGCGAATTCCCACTACCGGCGTCCCACAGGCCTGGCATTCCAGGGCTGCAAGGCCAAATGTTTCCTGAACACCGGGATGAACGAAGAGATCGGCTGCGCGATAGAAGCCCGCGAGCTCGCAAGGATCGGCGCAGTAGCGAATCCACGACAGATTGTCGATCCGCAATTGCAGTTTCCGGAGTTGCGTTCGTTCGGGCCCATCGCCGATCACGAGCAAATGAAATTCATTGGGCCGGCGTCGCTGCAAGGTCTTGAAGGCGCGAAACAATGTCGCTGTGTTCTTCTCTTTCGCCAGTCGGCCTACGTAAAGAAGAAAGTTTTGACCTGAACTAACCCCAAGCGAGCACCGTATCGCTTCCGTTCCGGATCCCTCGGGGCGGAAGATTTCCGTGTTAACACCGAGGCTGAGCACACGCACGTTGTGTACGCCCCACTCGCGCAGCACGCGGCCCAGCCGGTCTGATGCGACGACCGTGGCGGCGTGCTGATTGTAGAGTTTGCGAACGTATGCGCGGGAAAGCTTCATCACGCGATGTGTGGCCGTTTTCCCAAGGAGCATTGCGCTCTTTCGCACGTACGCTTCTGGAAAATGCGAGTGATAAAACCCGACCACGGGTACGCGCAGAGCGCGCCCGATCTTCAATGCTTTCCAGCCGAGCTGATAGGGATCGGCGGATTCGATCACATCGGGCCGTTCCCGGTCCAAAATTTCTTCCACTGCGCGAAGGTTCAGCAGCGCGCGGTATTGCGCCGTGCGCGACACAAGAGGAGAACGAATCGTGTAAACACTCGAGCGGCCGTTTGCTTTCAGCTTAGTCTTCGCGCCTGGAACAATAAGAACGTGTTGGTAGCGCGCCGCGTGCCTGTCGATGTAATCAATCTTCTCGTGAAGATATCGCTTCACGCCACCACTGACGGGAGAGTAGAACTGCGTCAGGTCACAGATCTTCATCGAACTGCCAATTTCCGATTGCCGAGTGTCGATTTACGCGAAGCGGCCATTATCGGCACAAGTTCCCCGGCCTCGGTAAGCAAGGGATGAACTCTTGCTTCCGTGAGCAATGCTGAATCGATGGTCAACTCTAACCAAAGAGCAGTTTCGTCAGCTTCCTCTTCTACGACTCCAAGCTTGGCAATAAATTCAGCGCGCGACCGTGCTCGACAGGCTGCCCGATAGTTCGCGGCGACTGAGGTCGCACTTCGAATAATCTGATTTGCTATAGCGCGCCCTTGAATTGTCGGAGGCAGCGCATCGACCAATTTCATTACGCGTAATGCAAACTTCTTCGTTCGCGCTTTGAGATCCGCGGTGAGAAGGATCCTTTCTGATTCGACAATCGGCATTCGGCAATCGAAAATCAGCGGCCCTCAAGGTCGCTAAGATATTTCTCCGCCTGCAGTGCAGCGGCGCAACCCATTCCAGCAGCTGTAACGGCCTGCTTGTAAACGCGGTCAGCCACGTCGCCGGCGATGAAGACGCCGGGATATTTACTCTCGACCGAGTTTTTTGGAATCAGATAGCCCTCAGAATCGATGTCCAGTTTGCCTCGATACGCTTTTGTGTTGGGCTCATGCCCGATCGCGACGAAAACGCAGGCCACTTCCAGCTCGCGCTCGTCATTTGTTTTCACGTTGCGCAAACGCACCGCGCGCATCTCGCCTTTTTCGTCCGCAATATATTGTGTCACGACTGTGTTCCAGATCGGCTCGATCTTCTTGTTCGCGAACACGCGCTCCTGCATGATCTTCGACGCCCGCAGTTTGTCGCGGCGATGAATCAGATAAACCTTTGAAGCGAACCGGGTGAGGAATAGTGATTCCTCTGCCGCGGAATCGCCGCCGCCCACAACGCAGACCGGCACGTTCTTGTAAAATGCGCCGTCGCACGTCGCGCAGGACGTCAAACCATGGCCGACCAATTTCTTTTCGCCCTCCAGCCCGAGATATCGGGCCGCGGCGCCACTCGCGATGATGACCGCCCGCGTCTCCAACCATTCATCATCGGCTTTGATCCGGATATGCTTGTTGCTCGCATCGAAATCGGTCACTTCGGCGTATGAAAATCTGGCACCGAATTTTTCGGCCTGTCTGTGCATATTTAGAATCAGCTCGGGGCCATCGATTCCGTCCGGGAAACCAGGATAATTTTCTACCAGCGTCGTCGTAGATAGTTGCCCACCAGGCTGCCGGCCTTCCAGCACCAGCGGGGTGAGGTTCGCCCGAGCAGCATAAATGGCGGCAGTCAACCCTGCGCAACCGCTCCCAACAATTATCACTTTCTCCATCGGTAAAATTTAGCACACCGCGCAAGTTGCACAGTGCGCGAGCTACTACTGTAGCGCGCTCTGTGAGCGCCGAAACCGCGCCACGGCTAGGTAGTCCGGCCACGCAATTCTACGCCTTAATCTGCGCAATAATGTAATGGAGCCCGGCAACCCCGGAGAATGCACCGCGATCAGATTTCCATTCTTGCACGTGGCCGTCGCCGTCGGTGGCACGTACAACGACCATGTATTCACCCGCCGCGGCGGGGGTCCATTGAGTCTTCCACAGTGACCATCCCAATTTGCCGCCGGAGTAGTAAATTTCCGCGTCGTTCCAGGTCTGGCCGTCGAAACTAAGTTCGACGCGCGAGACGCCACGGTCACCGCCGTACGCGATGCCTTTCACTTCAATGGGGCCAGCTAGTTTGCCTAACGAAAACGACGACCAATTATCGGGCACATCGATTCTCGATCGTGTGGGCACGATGAAATCGGGACCCCAGCCTTGTGCTTCATAGAATCCTTTTGCGTTCGCGTTGGTCACTTCGATCCGGGTAAGCCACTTAACGTTTTTCTCGCCGAAGTAGCCGGGAACGATCGCGCGCAAAGGGTAACCGTGCCGATCCGGCAAGGGCGCGCCATTCATCTCGTAAGCGAGCAGCGTGGTCGGCTCCATCGCTTTCTCCAGCGGAATCGTGTCGGTGTAATTGTCGACGCCGTGCAGACGCACCCGCACGGCGCTGGACAGTACACCCGCTTGGTCGAGCAAATCGTGCAGCGGAAGACCTTTCCAGACGGCATTGCTGATCAGGCCCGCGTCCAAGCCGTTGCTGATGCACATTAGCGTTGTTTCCTGCGTGGTCGGCTTGAATCCTATGAGATCCTGCAATCGCCAGGTCGCCGGGTTCTGCACCAGCCCGCCAATTTCGAGATGCCACAGATCGATGTTGACCGTTGGATCGACCACGTTCTTGGTGACACAGTAGAATAAGTCGTTAGGCGTAATCGGCTGAACAATGGGCCCTTTGTATTGCGTGCCGTCATAGCTGAACGTAGCCGCGCGATACAGTTTGCGCCCAAGCGCCACACCGCCACCAGCCGCAGCGAGGCCAATTGCGCCTAGCACGAATGCACGGCGTCCGATAGCCGGAGTAAATTCGTAACCTTCGTTCGAGATTTTTCGCGCGGTCAGAAATCGGAAGCCTGTTACCAGCGTTCGTTCGAACAAAAGGACGCACAGTGCGAAGCCAATGAGTGTTACGAACCGCGCGACCTGAATCGGCAGACCGATGTAGCTCGTACCTAACACCGGCCACAGCAAAATTGCGAAGGCGACGATCGGCAGCACCATGAAAATAGCGATCGTCCAAAACGCTGAGGGCGGCGTGGGCCTGCGCCGCGCGAACAGGCCGAACACCGCTCCACCAATCGCGCCAAAGAGGAGTTGACCGGCAATTGTCGATCCGACGCCAAGTTGCTTGAGATGATTGTAACCGCCGACCCTGCCCATGAGCGAAAGAAACGGCCCCGGCGGAATGAAGACTGAAAGGCGATCGCCGATGATGACGAGCGGTGTGGCCATGCCGAGTGTAGCGAGTAATAACATCGCCGTTGTCATCACGACTGCGGCCACGAATCCAGCGAGCAACCCGACGGAGATCGCCTTTTTTCTGCTCACCATGTTGCCGATCTTACGCTGCCGTTTTCCGGGCCACAAGGGCTGTAGTGTCCGCTGTCCTCAGCGGATTTTGTTGCGGCGCGAAGCGATCCTGCGCTGAGGACAGCGCACGCTACAGTTTTGCCGCCGCGAGAATTTTGCGTGCGCGCTCGACTGCCATCTCGGACGTGACCTGCTTCATGCAGGCGTGATCGAAAGGGCATTGGCTCAGACGACGGTAATTGCAGGGCGAACACGGCAGGTCCACGCGCACAACCGATTCGGGCCTTTGGTAGGGCCCGATATGAACCGGATTCGTCGGACCAAATACGCTCACCATAGGTTTCCCGAGTGACGCGGCGACATGCATCGACCCGGAGTCGTTCGTCACTGTCACCTCAGCGCGTCGAATCAGTCCCGCCAAATCTGCCGGCGTGGTCTTCCCGCAAAGATCACAGGTCCCAGGCGCGGCGGCGGCGATTTGCTGGCAGCGCGCCTCATCGCGTTTCGTACCCGCGAGAGCGACAGCAAATCCTTCGCGAAGAAACTCGCGCGCTACACCTGCAAATCCTTCGATGGTCCAGTGCTTCGTTTCCCAAATTGTGCCGGGCACAAGAACAACGAGCGGTTTGCGAGTAGGGACACCGTGCTCCTCGAGTAGTCGGTCCACGTTGCGGATTGTTTCCGGCGAGAGATAAATTGCCAGGTCCGGCGGTTGATCATCAAAACCAAGCAACGATCCGACCCACAGGTAACGGTCAATTGCATGAACATCGAGCGTCGGAATGGGAATGCGGTGAGTGTACGCGATCCAAGAACCTTCGCGGGCGCCGCGCCAGCCGTGGCTCGGGACGTTCTTGAGATCGTGCTCGGCAGAAATTGTGCGCGAAAATTTTATCGGCCTATCAAACCCGATGCGCACTCGGGCGCCGCTTATGAGCGCGAACAAAGCCGAACGCACCTGGCCATGCATGTCGACGACCAGATCATATTTCGCGCGGCGGATTTGTTTGAGCAGATCGAAGAAGCCGAGCATAGCGCGCCACCTCTGGCCAGGCTTCGAGAATTCGCGACGCGCAAACAGAACCACATTCGAGAGCGCGGGATGATGACGCACGACCTCCGCGTTCTCCGGCGTGATTAGCCAGTCAATTCGCGCACGCGGATAACGCGCACGCAATTTCACCAGCACTGGGATCGTGTGCACAACGTCGCCGAGCGCTGAAGGTTTGATCAGCAAAATGCGCGAGAACTCGGCGGTTTGCAGCTCCGAGCCGTGCGAGGGCTCTGCCTCTGTTCGTTCAATCTGGCGATTCAATTCGCGAAGTTATCACATCAAGGGCCGCTTGGTAGGGCGCGTCACTCCGTGCGCGCCGAGCGAATCCCATGCGGCGGGCCGAGGCCTGCCCGCCCTACCGACATTTATGCCGCCTTCTTCTCGCCGGACAACGCGCCGCGCAGTTTTTTTCATCCACGCCGACAACCGATGGCGGTTTTGTTCGCGCCGCACCACGGCCTCACTGGTGACCCAGTTAAACTGAATCACGCGGCGCGGACCCGAGAACGGTTTATGGCCGTGCCACGAATTATTGCTGCGACGAAACGCCAGCAGAGTCCCTTCCGTCGGCGGAACTTCGAGAATCATGTCGTCGAGATTGTTTCCGGAACGGAGCAATCGTAGCCGGCCACCAGCGGACTCCCACCCCGCGTTCATGTAGATGAGGATCGTGATGATTTTCGTCTCCGAGTCAGTATGGATTTTGCCGTCTTTTTCGCTGCATCGGCCGCGCACCGTGATCATGTCAGGCCGATTCGTCAGGTCGATGCCGAACTTTTCCTCAAACGCCTTGCGAAACTCTCCGCTACGCATTTCCTCAACAAGCTTTGAAAAAGCAGCGCCGTAACTGACCTCACCGAGCGGAAAACTGCCGGGCCGATCTACTTCGGGATAATCCTTGTGTATCGCCGAGCGCGCATCGGCCTTCACAAATTCTGGAACAATCAAGAATTCAAACGGCTCGCGGGTAAGCGGCGTGGCGCGGAACCTTTCCAAATCGAGCATTGAAACCATCGGCGATGTTACACCAAGGACCGACTGACCGCCACGCGGAAGAGAGTCGCGATGATGCGAGTGCCGGCGACGAACGTGCCGCGTAACGTGCCTGAAACTTTCGATTCGCCACCCGTGCGGTGGCGATGATTCACCGGGATTTCGAGGATACGCAGACCGGCCCGCGCGGCCTTCATCTGCATCTCCAAATTCCAACCGTAAGTTTCCTCGCGCATATCAAGTTTTGCGAGCGCATCACGTCGGATGGCGCGGAACGGGCACATGTCTGTGTAACGAACGCCGTAAAGTAGTTGCATTATCCATCCGGCAATTCGCCCAGATACAATCTGCTGGAAATTCATGCTGCCGATTTCGCGCTGGCCGCGCGTGCGCGAGCCGATCACGAAGTCGTGCGTCCCTCTTGTGATCGGCTCGACGAGCTGCGGTATGAACGCTGGAATGTCGCTGCCATCGCCGTCCAGAAACACTACGATGTCATCCCGCGACTGCGGGATTGAAACCGCCCGCGCGCCTGCCGCGCAAGCTCGTCCGTAACCCCGCGGCGCAGCTATGACGCGCGCGCCGGCTTCACGCGCACGCGCGGCTGTGTGATCGGTGCTGCCGTTGTCAACCACAATCACTTCGCCGGGCACGCCGGTCGCGAGGCATTCGCGAACCACGCCGGTGATCGGTTCCTCCTCGTTTAGGGCAGGGATGACAACGGCGACCTTGCTCATCGCAAAACGAGCCACGCGCTTGTGAAGTAAATCACCAGCGCAATGAAGTCGGCCAACGCGAGCGTGACAGGGCCCGCGGCAATTTTGGGATCGAGGTTGAACCGATGCAGAAGCGAAGGCACAGCCAGGCCCAGCGCGCATGCAGTGACTAGCGAGAGCGCAATGCTACCGCCGATAACAGCTGCCGCACGCAAATCGTGGCGCCACACCCAGGCAATGACGCAGACAACGAACCCACAGGAAAGACCGAGAAGTACTGCCGTTGCCAGTTCGCGACGGAACGCAGGCGCGAGCCAATCCCAAGTCACGGTGACTGAGCGCAACGCATGAATCGTCACGCTCATCGATTGCATGCTGACGCTTTCGTTTAATCCCAACACCATTGTCAGAAAAAACGCAATGATCAGGGTCCCAGCCAGTGTTGCCTCGAAAAAGCCCGCCAGAATGGCCGAGAGCGTTCCGCCTGTCACGGTGACGAGCAGCCATGGGAAGCGGAATCGAAAAGCGCGCCACGCCGATGCACCACGAATTTGTTCCAGGCGAAAACCGAGCGCTGCAAAAAACTCAGGACCGATCGGCACAGCCTCGCCACTGCGGGATTGATTCTCAGTATCGCCGGCTTCCAGAATTTCCTCGGCGAACAAATTCGCGTCGATGATTCCAACCACGCGGCGTTGTTCGTCCACGACCGGGAAAGCGAGGAACTTGTAAAGCACAAAGAACTCGCACGCGTCGAGCACCGTTGCCTTCGCTGGAACAGCCACGACACGCGGCACCATCACTTCGCCCAGCGCGGTTTCCAGTGGCGCGGTCAACAGTCGTCGGGTCGGAACGACGCCCACCAGCCGTTTCTCTTCATCGATCGCATAAAAATAAATCACGCGCTCGCCCACACCCTCGCGCCGGATCCGTTCCAGCGCTTGGCCAACCGTCATGTCCGCGTTCAGGAGCGGAAAATCCTTCCGGGCATGCGCGACGACCGGTGCGTCAAAATCTGGAATGCTACTGGCGACATTCATCCGGCCACGCGATGAACAATGCCTTTGTTCGTCAAGATGTCGCTCGCTTCACTGAAATAATCGCGGATGTCCGACTGCTTTCTGATCCAGTCGATGTAGCGCGGGATGCCTTCGCTGAGATCCACGGTTGGTTTGTAACCGGCGGACCGTGCCAGCGTGGTATCACTCGTAAGATGGCGCATTTCGCCCAGGCGAAATGCGCCGTTGATCTCAGGCGCGATGTCAATCTTCAGAATGTCGGCAAGTTGCTCCGCGATTTCGCGAATAGGTGTGCCGCAAGCGCTACCGATATTTACGGGCAGCCCATGGAGCTTGTCGGTTTCGGCCGCGAGCAAATTCGCGCGCGCAATATCTTGGACGAACGAAAAATCGCGCGTTTGCTCGCCGTCTTCGTACAAGACTGGCGGCAGATCGTTCAGCAAGCGCGTGCAAAAAATCGCAATTACGCCGGTGTACGGATTGAAGATGGATTGGCGGGGTCCGTACGTGCAGGAGTAACGCAGCGCGACTGTGGGAATGCCGACCTGTTTTCCCCACAGCAGCACCAACCGCTCCTGGTCCACTTTCGTCAGCCCGTAAACGGTTTCGCCACCGACGGGCGCGTTCTCGGGCGTTGGAATGCTTTTTGTGATCGCTCCGCAAATTGGGCAGTGCACTTGCCAATCGCCGCGACGCAATTGTTCAATCGGCCGGACGCTTGGAAAGACCAATCCGTGCTTCGGACATTCGCCGGCGCCTTCGCTATAAACGGCCTGCGAGCTGGCAACGACGATCTTTCTGATCGGGAGATTTTTCTCCCGAACGACTTCAAGCATCTGTGCTGTGCCGAGCGAATTTACATGCACGAATTTCACAATTTCCGGCATGTACCCGCCATACGCGGCCTGGTGAAAAACAACATCGATCCCATCGAGCGCGGCAGTAATCGCATCGCGATTCCGCATGTCGACCTGGATGAATTCGGCCTTGGGATTTATCCATGCCGGCTTTCCGCGACGGTGTGTTTGTGGCTCGAGATTATCCAGCGCGCGCACCTGCCAACCTTCGCGCACAAGAAGATCGACAACGTGCGAGCCGATCAGACCCGCGGCGCCAGTGACGAGTGCGCGTTTCATTGGTGTAGGAGCGTTCGTGTCAAACGCCTTTTAGATTCGGCGCTCGGCACGAGCGCCGCTACAACAAAATCGTTTGGCAGGGGAACATCTGTCCTACAATTTCTTTCGCTCTACGAAGCTCGCGAGACATTCTCGAGTGTACGGCGCTATATCTGCCGACGTCGTATCGCTTAGTAATTCGTTGCACAAACGGCGCAAGCTCGCGTCGTCATCAACATCATACCCGGTCGGTAGAAGTTTGACTTCGATTCCGATCTCGGTTGCGCGCTGCATCGTCTGCTTGAGCACGCGTTCGGTGCTCCAATCGATTTGCTCGAACAAATGTCGGTACGGTTTCTTCACTCCAATCAGGTAATACCCTCCGTCGTCGCTCGGACCGAGCACAACGCGATCCTCGATCGTGCTCAGCAGTTCAACAGCTTCTGCAAAGTTTTCCGCGGGCACAGTTGGGCTGTCGGAATCGATCAAACAGACCGATTCGAAACCGCATTTGAATAAATCCTCGACCGCGAAATAGAGACGTTCACCGAATTTATCACCGCGTTGCGGCAACAAGCTGAAACCGGTCGGAAGAATATCGTTGTAGGTCGACTCAGCGCCGACGGGTGTGTAAACCGCGATTCCGCACGCAGCTCTAGCCGCTTCGCTGTGCGAAGCGCCGACGTGTTCGAACTGCATCTTGCTTGGGTCGCCCACACGGCGACTGCTACAGATGCTCGAAATCGCAGTCGCTGTGTCGCGCAGGAAACATTTGTTTAGTTCCGCGGCTTCTTCCGACGTCAGGGGCGGAACCAATCGCGTTTTCACTCGTCCAGGTTGTGGCGCTTTGGTCATGACCGCCAATGCGCAAAGACCGCGTGCGCCCCGAGCGGGAAGATTTGGATCGAGAACACGAAACTGTTTCATCCGTTATCGAGAGAGTTCTTCACAGCACAAGAAGATGATTTGAATGTTTTGTTTAGAGAATTTCTTCTTCTTAGCGGCGTGAATAACACAGATCTGTCTCGGCGGTTGCCCTCGCAAATTTGGATGCAAATGAGCTGTTGATAATATCTGTGCGCTGCAACGACAAAAGGTCGTTGTCGAAAAGAGACCGGCAGTTATTCAAGGTTATTCAAACTTATTAGCGAATTGCTCGAAGATGCTTTAACAAAGGCGGCATGCACAAATTTTTGCACGCCTTACTGATTTCGGTTTTCCTTGGTTTGTTATGTAGGGCATCCGCCGCGGCGGATTCTGAGTCCAATCGATCACCGTCCGACACAGACTCCCAGCAGCTTTGGAAAATCCAGAAGGTGCTCGCGTCGAAGAAATACGTCGATCTTACGCACGAGTTTGCGCCGGGAATTCCGCGCTGGCCCGGTTTTCCGGATGAAACGCGTAAAACAATTTACTGGTACGATCCGCCAAAGGACGGATCCGGCTCGGCGGACAAGCGTCCGGATACGATGGGCTCTGGTTTCTTCTCGGAACTCTTCACGCACGTCGGCCAATGGGGTACGCACGTCGATCCGCCGGCGCATTTCATCAAAGGCCTGCGCACCGTCGACCAGATCGACCCGAAAGAAATGGTCCTGCCGCTGGTCGTTATCGACGTGCATGAGGAAGCGGCGAAAAATCCTGATTACACACTCTTACTCGGCCGCGTGAAAAAGTGGGAGAAAGATCATGGCCAAATTCCCGCGGGCGCCTTCGTGGCGATGCGCACTGACTGGTCGAAGCGGTGGCCTGACGCGGCAA
This sequence comes from Verrucomicrobiota bacterium, assembly GCA_003219465.1. GTDB lineage: Bacteria > Verrucomicrobiota > Verrucomicrobiia > Chthoniobacterales > UBA10450 > Udaeobacter. The sequence continues at coordinate 12,787 of QHOX01000125.1, forward strand.
AAATGGAAAACAAAGATGCAAACGGCGTCGCCCATTATCCCGGCTGGAGTCTCCCCGCGCTGAAATATCTTTATGAGGATCGCAAAATCACTGCGTCAGGCCACGAAACCACTGATACCGATCCGGGGCTTGCCGCGAGTAAAGACGATTACTCGCTGGAGACTTACATCCTGAGCAGGAACCATTATCAAATCGAACTGCTCACGAATCTCGATCAAGTTCCCGAAGCCGGCGCACTGGTCGTGGTCAGTTTTCCCAAACCGAAAGGCGGATCCGGGTTTCCCGCGCGCGTATTTGCGATCGTGCCATAAGGCGAGGCGAACGAGCTGTGGTCGCCTTCCCGGATTACAGCAACTGATATGGATCAACGTCGACCGTGACGGTCACGTCTTCAGGGAATGGAAGTTTGTCGAGGGTTTCACGCACAAGGCGGCTCAGGCGCACGATAGCTTCCCCGCGGATCAAAATGTGGAAACGAAATTGACCTTGTAATTTTTCCAGTGGCGCTGGCGTAGCATCGCCCAAAATGAATTCTTCGGGCAACGCTTCACTTAAGCGGCGCTTCAGGGTTTCCGCCGAAAGTTTGGCGCGGCCTTCGTGAGCAGAACGCACGGTGATCAGAACCGCGTGTTTGAATGGAGGGAAATCGCAACGCTCGCGGAACTCGAGCTCCTGCTGGAAATAGCCGGTGAAATCATGATGGCGCGCAAATTGAATAGAGGGACTGAACGGCGTGTAAGTTTGCACGAAAACTTCGCCATGTGTCTCGCCGCGACCAGCGCGTCCGGCCACCTGTGTGAGAAGTTGGAAAGTGCGTTCGCCGGCGCGAAAATCGGGAAGATGCAGGGCGAGATCGGCGTTGATGATACCAACAAGCGTTACATTCGGGAAATGCAGGCCTTTCGCGATCATTTGTGTGCCGACGAGAATATCGATCCTTCCGGTGCGAAAATTTCGCAACGTTTCGCGATACGCTTCTTTGCCGGTCATCGAATCGGCGTCCATGCGGCGCACCACGGCTTTGGGGAAAATTTGGGCGACTGTTGATTCCACTTTTTCAGTGCCGAAGCCGTGATAAATCAACGCGTCTTGTCCGCACGCCGGACATTTTTTTGGAACAGCGGCGGTGTGCCCGCACAAATGACAGCTCAATCGTCCGGCGATTGCGGGCTGCCGGTGAAACGTGAGCGCGACACTGCAATTCGGACAATTTCGCGCCTCGCCGCAATTGCTGCATAGCAGCGAAGTGGAGAAACCTCGCCGGTTCAAAAACAAAATCGTCTGCTCTCGTTTCTCGAGGCGATCGGCAATGGCTTGCGATAATTTTTCGGACAGAATGGCGGCTTTCTTTTCTTTCCGTCGTTCCTGGCGCAGATCGACAACACGCATGAGCGGCATCTGCTTTTGATCCACGCGCTCCGTGAGCGCGACGAGTCGGTATTTTCCAATCGTCGCGTTGTGATAACTCTCCAGCGACGGCGTGGCGCTGCCTAAAACGACCACGCATTTTTCGATCTTAGCCCGCACGACCGCGACGTCGCGCGCGTGATACCGTGGCGCTTCCTCCTGTTTGTAGGTCGTTTCGTGTTCTTCATCGACAACGATGAGTCCGAGATTCTTCAGAGGCGCGAATACTGCGCTGCGCGCGCCGATCACGATCCGGGCGCGGCCGGAATGAATCTTGTGCCATTCATCGTGGCGTTCGCCCTCGGACAAGTGACTGTGCAAAACAGCAACGGCATCCTGCGCCTCGGCGAATCGCCCTTTGAAGCGCTCCACCGTTTGCGGCGTAAGCGAGATTTCTGGGACGAGAACAATTGCCGTGCGTCCGCGGTTTAGTGCCGCGCGAATTGCCTGCAAATAAATTTCTGTTTTGCCGGAACCGGTTACGCCGTGGAGCAAAATCGGGCGCGCGTTCTCGGGCACGTCGAGTGCTTGCTGGATTTCATTTAATGCGTGCGTTTGCTCCTCGTTCAGAACGAGATTCGAGGTTGCGATGAACTGTTCGTCGCCATGCGGGTCGCGCACGACAGCTTCCTCGCGCAACTCGGCAAGGCCACGTTTTACCAACGCGCGCAACGTCTGGTTATCGAGCGACGTTTGCCGCAGAACCTCGGCCGCTCGTATCGGTTTTTCTAGTTTCGAGATCGCTTCCAACAGTTCCGCCTGCCGCGGCGCGCGTCTTCGCAGTTTTTCGAATTCACCTTCATCGACGTTGCGCACGGCTTGGACGAACAACTGTTTTTTCCATCCGACTTTCGCGTGTCGGATTACTTGCGGCAGCAGGCTCCGCATCACCGTTTCGATCGGGCAGCAGTAATATGTGCCGATCCACTTCCCCAGTTCGAGCAATGGCTCGCTCAAGATCGGCGCTTCGCCGACGATCGCTTCGATTGGCCGGATGCCCTCCACGTCACTTTGCCCTGGAATTGCAACAACTGTTGCCAAGGCCCATTTATCGCGGAACGGCACTCGCACGCGCGAGCCGACTCCGACGCGCGCGGCTAAATTTTCCGGCACCGAATAATCGAGCTCGCGATGAATTGCCCGGTCAACGATGACGCGAACGTACCGCGCCCCATGCTCATGATTCATGCTCGTGCTCGTATTTTGTAATCGGCTATTGTAGCACGAGTTGAATGGTGCAATTCCTCTTCAAACTGGTTTTGTGCGTATTGCTGGCAGTGACCGCGGCGTTTGCTTATCTGGCAATCAAATCGGGGGACCCGCTTTACACCTTTCACGAATGGATTAGCCCGGCCCGGTTTCATCAGTACGACCGGCTCATCCGCAGCGTTGCGTTAGAACATCATCTGGATCTGATGCTGGTGAAAGCCGTCGTCTGGCGTGAGAGCAGGTTCGATCCAAAGAAGCTTGGCAGCCATGGAGAGCGCGGCCTGATGCAGGTGAGCGAAAGAGCTGCCAACGAATGGGCGCGCGAAAACAAGATAGCCGGTTTCAATTTGGGCCAACTTTTCGAGGCAAAGACCAATCTGGAGGCCGGCACCTGGTATTTGCGTCGTGCCATGGAACACTGGGACCATCAGTCCGATCCAATTCCTTTCGCTTTGGCGGAGTACAACGCCGGGGCCAGTCGTGCGCAGCGTTGGAGCGGCGGAAACGGCGTCACCGACATTTCGGAGCGGCAGTTCCTTCAAAAGATCGACTTCCCCGCAACGCGAAGGTACGTCGAGTCAATCATCGACCGTTACAGATTCTATCAGCATCGCGGAAGGATGTGAGGACCAAGGGCGCGTGCGCAACCTAACACGAAGGTGGTTCGTTTCCGGGTTGTGCAGGTGGAATCCATATCTAGGTTGCCAGCTTTAGTAGCAAAGGAATGCGACGCCGTCTTCTACGAAAAGCTTCTGCTCTGGTTTATGTCGCCTTGGCATTGGGAGGCGTTGCAGGCGATTGCAATTTGTCAGGACAAACTCGCGCCCTAACCGCATCTCCGTTCGAAGTGGGAGCAGGCCTCCATGAGACGCGAGCGTTGTGGCAGAACTCCTTACAGCTTCCAAATGCCAGCGAAGTTGCACCGGAGAACGAAATTGTCCCTCCTTCGCCGCCGACGCGCAGCAGCTTTATGGCGACGTGGTCGAACGTAACCGGCGCAAAGGGGTACCTGCTGGATGTCTCCACGAGTAGATCGTTCAACAGTTTTGTGGATGGATATCACGACCTCGACATTGGCGACGCTATGGGGCGAGTGGTGACCGGATTGCACCGGGAGACGACATACTACTACCGAGTTCGCCCTTACGACGCGACCGGACCAAGCCGCTATTCAAAAATTATGTCGGCTACGACTGAGCTAACTACCGGGTTGGTCATTAATGCAACGTTCGACAGCTCGATAACCGGAAACCAAAACTCGGCGGCCATCGAGGCGACGATTAACCAGGCGATCTCGATTTACGAATCGTTGTTCAGCGATCCAATTACGATTGAGATTCGGTTTCGCTATTCGACTACTCAGCCGAACGGCGACCCGATGCCGGCCGGTCGCATCGCGCAAAGTAATTACGTTTACTACGCGATTCCGTGGAATACGTACATCGATGCGTTGCGAGCGGACGCACGAACGGGCAACGACAGTATTGCCACAGGAAGCCTGCCAGGGTCAGCATTATCTACGAATGTTCTGCCAGCCAGTGCAGCTGGGCGGGCTGTGGGTTTGGATACGCCAACGGCGATGTTTGCAGACGGGACTGTCGGGCCCGGGGGGCCGTACGATGGAATTGTTACGCTTAATTCCTCGTCGCCATATCAGTTCACGCGGCCCCCGACTAGCGGTAGCTACGATGCGCAGCGCGGTTTCGAGCATGAAATGGACGAGGTCATCGGTCTCGGATCGCATCTGAACATTTCAGGCAGCGACCTTCGACCGCAGGATTTGTTCAGCTGGTCATCCGCCGGTAACAGGAACACCAGTTCTTCCGGCACCCGCTATTTCTCGATTAATGGCGGCCTGACTAACATCGTCAATTTCAGTCAGGATCCGCAGGGCGATTTCGGGGATTGGCTGAGCGAGGATTGTCCGCAGTCGCATCCGTATGTGCAAAACGCGTTTGCCTGCACCGGACAATCCTCCGACGTCACGGCCACATCGCCAGAAGGGGTCAACCTGGACGTTATCGGTTACGATTTGCTAAGTACATCAACGCCGACACCTACTCCCACGCCGACACCTACGCTGGACCCGTGTTATCCCAATTTCACGACAGCGGAAGGGTGCGGCGCGCTTAATCTTCTCACCACCGGCGCTGGAAACACGGCACTTGGCTGGCGGTCGCTCTTTTTGAATACCACTGGCAGTTTCAATACCGGTGTTGGCGCTGGAGCTCTGGCCCTCAACAACGCAGATTCCAACACCGCAGTTGGCGTGGCAGCGCTCTTGCTCAACACCAGCGGCACACAAAACACCGCCGTTGGAACCAATTCGCTCGTCTTTAACGACAGCGGTTCCTCCAACACGGCCACCGGTTACTTTGCGCTCATGAACAATACCACCGGCGGCTCCAACACGGCCACTGGTTGGGAAGCGCTCACTGCCAACACCAGCGGAAACAACAACACAGCCATCGGTAATCAAGCGCTCCAGAATAGCCAAACCACGAGCGATAACGTTGTTGTAGGCAGAATGGCTGGCTCTGGTATCACCACCGCCGATAATAATATCATCATCGGCCACCATTCTGGTGTGCACAGTGTTTTTGGCCAGGTCAGTGACAGGTGCTTTATCGACAACATCCCCGGTGCGCCAGTTTCCGCAGCGACGGCCGCTATCGTGATGGTCGATTCCGATGGAAGATTGGGCACGGTCAGCTCCGATGGGCCGGACCCGGGTGGATTTTCGCCCAATGGCATCCGGCCTCAAACCATTCCCGACGCCACCAAGCAAGCCATGCTCGATTGCAAAGTTGAGAATTTGCAGGCAACCGTCACGCAGAATCAGAAACAAATAGAGACGCTCACCGCCCAGTTGAAAGAGCAGATCGTGCAAATCCAGAAAGTGAATGCCCAGCTCGAGATGCGTGAGCCGGCAGCCAAAGTGATTGTGAACAAACCTTAAAGCTGTTCCTTGAGCGAGAGTCACGGACAGCTAAAACAATGAAAAGAAATTAAAAGATGAAAAATCGAAGTACGATATTGATCGTCATCCTGCCGGTATTAGCCTGCTTTGCGTTTTTACCAGGAGCGCAAG
>QHOX01000126.1 GCA_003219465.1 Verrucomicrobiota bacterium
CGCTCTTGCTCAATACCACCGGCACACAAAACACCGCCGTTGGAACCGACGCGCTCGTCTTTAACGACACCGGTTCCGCTAACACTGCTACCGGTTACTTTTCTCTCATGAATAATACCACCGGCGGCTCCAACACGGCCACTGGTTGGGAAGCGCTCACTGCCAACACCAGCGGAAGCAACAACACAGCCATCGGTAATCAGGCGCTCCAGGGTAACGTCAGCAACAGTGACCACGTTGCCATAGGCAGCATGGCCGGGGCTGGCATCACCAGCGTCGATAACAATATCATCATTGGCCACCACTCTGGTGTGCACAGTGTTTTTGGTCAGGTCAGTGACAGGTGTACTATCGACAATATCTTCGGTGCGCCGGTTTCTGCCGCGACGGCGGCTGTGGTGATGGTTGATTCCGATGGAAGATTGGGCACGGTGAGCTCCGATGGGCCCGACCTGGGTGGATTTTCGCCCAAAGGCAGCATCCGGCCTCAGGCCATTCCTGATGCTTCAAAGCAAGCCGTGCTTGATCGCACAGTTGAGAATTTGCAGGCAACCGTCACGCAGCAACAGCAACAAATAGAAACGCTCACAGCCCAGTTGAAAGACAACGCTGCGCAAATCCAGAAAGCGAATGCCCAGCTCGAAATGAATAAGCCCGAGGCCAAAGTGGTTGTAAACAAACCTTAAAGCTGGATGCGATGCGCTTAATCTTCGCTCTTCAAACGTAACACGCGCGTAACCTTTGCGCGCTGGTATTAGTCACGTTGCCGCACTACAACAACCTCATGTCAACTCAAAGCAAATTGGTAAAACATTTACGGATCGCTGTCTTGATGGTATCTGTTTTGGCGCTGCTCATATTCGCCTGGTCGGGTGGCGGTGTAGCAGCAGCAGATTCAATGTCTGAAAAGTGGCTCAGCCCTGCCGCAAGCGCGTCGAAAAAGAATCCAATCGCACCGACACAGGCCTCCATTGCTGCCGGGCAGAAGATCTATTCGAAAACTTGTGTGATGTGCCATGGCAAGAGCGGAGACGCCGACGGCCCGGCCGTGATTGAGCTGAACATTCACCCTGCCAAACTCTCCAATCCGCAGCTAGACACAGAACCCGACGGGTCACTCTTTTGGAAGATCACAACCGGGAAAAAACCGATGCCGGCATACGGGAAACGGTTTTCTGAAACAGACCGGTGGAATCTGGTCAATTACATCCGAACCATCCCGAAGCATTAAGGCAGGTCGCCAACGAAGTGAATTTCTGGATCAACCCGCTGATTCAATTGAATACAATTGGGCAAACGCCTGTTTGGTCTGATTGCCGAGGACCAAATTAGGACGCTGCAAATTGGGGGCGCGCGCTTTCTTGTCCGTTGGCAGAGGGGTGTTGTCCCGGCAAGGGCGCGCGCTCACCATCCCCCGCGCGGTTCGCTTACCCATTAGCAATTTCCTCCGAATTGCCGGGAGGAATGTCAAGTTTAGATCTGACCGCCCTCTCTTAACGTCGCAACTGTCACGCCGCAGCGCATCGTGACAGGTAACAACGGCGTTACTTTTCCAATCCGTCGCGCCGCACCTATCGATGCGATTCTTTCTGCGAATAAACAAATCAACGCTTATGAAAATCACTACGCATTACAGAAAAATCGCTCTGCTCTCGTTAGCGGTAGCGATGTTCACGGTCACGTCTGGGCGCGCGGACACCTATTCGTCGACAAACTTCCAATCCGACATCCCCGGCGTGGCGCAGCACACTGATTCGAACCTCGTTAATCCGTGGGGAATGGCCGCGGGGTCAACCGGTATCATTTGGGTCAGCGACAACGGCACCGGCGTCTCAACACTGTACAATCAGGACGGCACAGCCGTCCCGTTGGTGGTAGAGATTCCAACCGCCAAGCAGAACAGGGATGGCGGCAATCCAACCGGCATCGTGTTTAACGACACGACATTCTTCGAAGTGACAAAGAATGGAACTTCCGCGCCCGCGATTTTCATCTTTGTGAGTGAAGACGGTTCCATCTCAGGTTGGAACCCGACGCTGGATGGGACGCACGCCATCATCGCCGTCGATAACGGCACAAACCGCGGCGTTAACCACGCCGTTTACAAAAGCACGACGCTGGGCGTCGCCAATGGCCACAATTTCCTGTTTGTGTCGAATTTCCATACTGGCCACGTCGAAACCTACGATGAGAATTTTCATCAGGTGACTCCGAATGGGTTCGTGGATCCAAATCTTCCTGCAGGCTACGCGCCGTTCGGCATCCGAAATTTTAACAATCAAATCTTTGTGACCTATGCAAAACAGGATCACGCCAAACACGATGACGTTGACTGTCCCGGCTGTGGCTTCGTCAATGTGTTCGATACCAGCGGTAATTTCCTCAGCCGGCTGGTCTCAAACGGGAACCTTAACGCCCCGTGGGGACTCGCTTTGGTGGACAACGAACTTTGGGTCGGCAATTTCGGTGACGGACTCATTAACGTTTACGATCCGACGACTGGCGCTTTCATCGAGACGCTCATGCACGCCGACGGCTCGCCGCTCCAGTTAGATCGCCTCTGGGACCTTCTTCCTCTGGGCACCGGCGTTTACTTCACCGCCGGAATAGCCGACGAAGCGCACGGCCTCTTCGGTCTGATTACTGAGGACGAATGATCGGGACGCTGCAAATTTGGGGGCGCACGCTTCCTTGTCCGTTGCCTAGGGGTGTTGTCCCGGCAAGGGCGTGCGCTCACCATTTATAGCGTCTACGTTGACCCATGTCAGCTCTCTCTACGAGCCCATTACGATGGACAATGTCAAACAATCCAGCCCGCTAAAAAGGTCGCTAATCTCTCGCAGCGATTCCGTCCTGCTCTCCCGGATCATCTATATTGCAAGCAGGTCCTTTCCCCGCGAGGCTAAGCGCTCCTAAGCCACGCGGTATTTTTCAGCCACTCTTTGCATGAATTGGACCTGGCGTTACCCGCAGGAAGGGTAACGGTGTTACTGGTTTGATCCTGGGCGACACTTGTCTAACACGATGCTCAAGCCAGGAGGCTTGATATTGTGTGGCAGATCATCTTCTGTTGTCCAAGGCGGCGAAACTGGCCATCTATTAAGACGCTTATCTATCGTAATCTCGTCTTCTGTCGGCGGGTCTGAAGCGTATTGAATTACCGTAACTATGCGGAATTCGGTTGTATGTTCAGTCAGCTTGAAGCAGACCAAATATGAGCAGCGATCGCGCTCGACTCCGGAGCCTGGACTGGTGACTACAACGTGAAAGAGATAAAAAGGCCAATCTTTATCTACTATGTTTACCTTCTCGAACCTCGCTGAGGAGGGATGCGACACCCCATCCCACACCAAAGATTTCGCTTGTCTACGTGCGATACCATCGTTGTTAACAACATCAAAAAGCCAGTCGAAATTTCCGGCGTACGTTTGAAATGTGGCAACCGTCAGTGCAGTCAGCACAACAGTGAGCTGTCGCATAAGACCTGCTAAAACGCTAATCCGCTTGGCTTCTCTCGTGACCAATAACAGCGGAATCATGGAAATTCATTTTAGCGGGAAGTGTGAAGTGACGCGAGCAAAAGATTTACCACTCTTTCAGACCGCCCTTGTACTGTGCGTTTCGATCACGTTTCCAGCCAGCTCGTAAACGCGGATCAGTGCATCACGTGACCGGCTGCGGTGCTTCGCGTATCCGATAGCGTTCGCGACGGCGTTTGGCCCGCCGTACCACAGCCCGCCGAATGGC
>QHOX01000202.1 GCA_003219465.1 Verrucomicrobiota bacterium
GGTCGGTGTTGACATCAACAATCCTGCTAACGTCGGGGCGTGGGCCACAACAGCGATTGGCGGCGGAATTTGGGGACACGGCGGCGTCGCCAGTGATGGCACTAACGTGTTTGTAGTCACCGGCAACACGTTCAACACAGGCGGTAACTGGATGGGGGGCGAAGCAATCATCCGGCTGCAAGCGGGCCCGACGTGGACCGGTCAGCCTACCGACTACTGGGTGCCTA
>QHOX01000201.1 GCA_003219465.1 Verrucomicrobiota bacterium
TCGAAGCACACGCTCAGGTCAATGTCACCCAGGAACACAACAATCCTTCGCGCGACGGGGTCTACATCGATGCAAGTTTTACCCTGTCGGCGGCCGCGAACCTGACGCGCGACCTGAACTTCAACGGCACGATTTCCGGCAACGTTTACGCCCAGCCCCTTTATATCGAAGGCGGTCCGAATGGTCCAATGATTATTGCCGTCACTGAATCGAACAACGTCTATGCGCTCAACGCCACGACCGGCACGGTGA
>QHOX01000203.1 GCA_003219465.1 Verrucomicrobiota bacterium
ATCGCTTTTCATAACGATGTTAACACGATCAGGGCCTATAAAATTACTGCGACAAATCCGCCTGCCATAACCTTCGCTTGGAGCATGAGTCAGACCGGCCGCGGCTCGCCGTGGGTCACAACCACGGATGGAACTAATAACACGATTGTATGGGTTGCCGGCGTTGCAGGCGACCAGCGCTTGCATGCCTACGATGGCGATACGGGCGCAGTGATCTACGCAGGCGGTGGTGCCAACGAGCTGATGACAGGCACCCGCCAGTGGAATACGGGCATTACCGCTCGTGGTCGGATATATTTTGACGCCGATAACAAGGTCTATGCCTTTAAGCTGCCGACGCCGACGCCAACGCCTACTGCTACCGCTACGGCGACGCCAACGGCAACTCCTGGACCGATCACGCTCACCGCCCGGGGGAAAAGGATCGGGGGGATAAATACATCGCGTCTCAAATGGCGGAGGGCGACCTCGGCCAACATCGACGTCTACCGCGATGGAGTTGTGATCGCGACAACGCCGAACGATGGTTTGTATGACGACTCCACCGGGACCACCGGCCATGTCAGCTTCACGTATAAAGTTTGCGAAGCGGGTACTCAAACCTGTTCAAACGAAGCGACGGTAACATTCTGAGATCTGCCGACACGCAGGGCAGTATTCCCCGAAGGTTGTAAAGTCCGCTGTCCTCAACGGAAGGCTCTCATTGCGCTGGGGGATAGCACACACTACAGCGTAAGGTTTTCACTTCGCGCGCAGTGCTTTGGAGTGCGATGTCTCCTCGTATCACCTTCAGTGCGCAGCTAACACTTCGAAAAAACGCGGAGAAATTAGAATAATCATTGAAGCGTTTTCGCATCTCAGCTAGCCTCTCCGTCACCGTCTCGGGTTTACCGGAAAGGGAACAACTCCGCCGCTATCTATGAAGAAGAAATCCACTTCAAAATCCGCCTTCTTTAACCTTCGCGTTTTAATTGCTTCCGTTCTTTGCCTGTTCGGCGTCTTTGTGGCGCTGGTTGGTTCTGGTGCATTCGCCCAGACCAAGGGCACCAGGGCCGCTCAACAACCTGCTCGGTCCAATGCAAGGCAGGATGCTCCCGGTACGCAGACTCCGGACGTCATACAAATGGTCGGTCCCGTCCGCGTGGACCAGGATTTGCGAAGCCTGCCGTATATGCCCCAAAAACCAAGAGAGGAAGAGAGACGCTTGACGCGCTATGTGCCCCTGAATACAGGGCAGACAAGCGCCCCATCAGGGTACGGGATCTCTGGCCTGAAGTATGTCCAAGCACTGCTCAAAAATCTCTGGCGGCCAGCCCCGAACATGCCGGGGCCACTGTTCACGTTTGAGGGCATAGGCGACACATGCGGTTGTCAGCCGAGTGACAGCGAGGGCGATGTCGGCCCGAACCATTACATTGAAGCGATCAACGAAACGTTCAAGATTTTTGACAAAAGCGGCAACACCCTGTCGGGCCCGACCACCTACAATTCATTTTTCTCCAGCTTGACTGGCACTCCTTGCACCAACGCTAATGACGGCGACCCATATGTTCTCTATGATAAGGAGGCTGATCGCTGGCTGATAAGCGACTTTGCCTTTCCCTCGTTTCCGGGCAACTCGTTCTGGCAGTGTATCGCCGTGTCTCAGACCAACGACCCGGTCAGCGGCGGCTGGTTCTTTTACGCATTGCAAGTGGATCCATCGAACCCGACTTGGCTAGGCGATTACCCGAAGTTCGCGATATGGAACTCTGGCGGGAGCCCAGCTCAAAACGCCTATTTCCTGACGATGAACCTGTTTGCCAGTTTTACTGAGTTCGATGGTGTCCGCGCCTATGCGCTGGACCGTGCAAGCATGTTAAGTGGTGGCCCAGCGAACGCGATCGGCTTTACAGTCGGCCTCGCTGGCGTGGGCGATTCTTATAGCTTTGTTGCTGCGAACCATCGCACGGGAGATCCGCCACCTGCGGGGAGGGATGAAATGGTGCTCGCTGTCGATGCGACCATTCCCGGGGCAACCTTGACCCAGGTGCACGCCCGGTTCTTTCATGTCGATTTTGCCAATCCGGCAAATTCCACTTTCGGTGTAGGTGCCAACCACACTCCGAATGCCGAGATTACAGTCAACCCATTCGTTCAAGCATGGACCGCTCAGACATATGACCTTGTGCCCCAGTCGGGAACGGCGGTAAAACTGGATACCTTGGGCGATAAGATCATGACGCCGGTTGTCTATCAGAACCGCAATGGGACGGAATCGTTGTGGGCGGACCAGACCACAATGCTGAATTTCCCCAACGGCCCGACTGTCGTCACCTGGTATCAATTCGACGTTACGGGCGGCAATTTTCCTGCCACGCCTGTTCAGCAGCAAGACTGGAGCAATGGCAACGATGGCTTATGGCGCTGGATGCCCAGCATAGCCGTTGATGAAAATGGAAACACGGTCATAGGTTATTCCACTTGCAGCATGGCAATCGTCCCTTCCATTCGCTACGCCGGACGTCTTGCCAGTGACCCGCCAGGTAACCTTGCACAAGGCGAAGGCATCATGTGGCCGGGAGTCGGACCCCAGACTAGCGGCTCGCGCTGGGGTGATTATACGAGGACAGAAGTCGATCCTTCCAACGGCATGGACTTCTGGCATATCAACCAATATGCCCAAAGCGGCGACTGGCACACGCGCATCGGTAAGTTCAGCTTCGGAGGAGGGACTCCCACACCAACACCGACAGCTACAGCAACGGCTACAGCAACAGAGACGCCTACGGCTGCGCCAAGAAGCACGCCAACGCCGCGACCTGCGCCGACTGCACACCCGCGTCCGTAAGCCGTAAAGCGGTGGTGACCGAAATCGGTGGCGGCAGCCATGGCATTCTAGCGTTTCCGCGATCGGCCGCGGCAGATCGCCTCGGCGGACTAGAGACCGCCCTGTCGTTCACCTCGCGTCGTCGCCGCCGGCAACGAACCCGTAGTCCAAACAAATTAAAAAAAATGTTGACACTCTTTCAGCATTTCACCTAGCATCCTGGTCACCGTCTCGGGTTTACCGGAGAGGGAACAACTCCGCTTCAATCTATGAAAAAGAAATCCACTTCAAAATCTGCCTTCTTTAACCTTCGTGTTTTACTTGCGTCCGTGCTTTGCCTCTTCGGCGTCTTTGTGGCCCTGCTCGGCTCTGGCGCGTTCTCAAATCTGTTCGCGCAAACAAAAGGCGCAAAACAAGCGCCAGGCGCCGCCCAACAAGACGCCCCCGGCACACAGACACCGGAGGTCGTGCAGCTGGTCGGTCCGGTCCGCATGAACATGGACCTGCGAGACCTGCCTTACATTCCGCCAGCTCCACGAATTGTGGGGGCACCGCTGAAGCGATTTCCCCCGACAGGAGGACCACCAGCAGCGGAATCGGAAACCTCTGCCTTCCCGCAGGTCCAGTCGCTCCTGGGAAAAATCTTTCGCCCGATACCCAACATGCCGCCGCCGCTGCTGACTTTCGACGGGGTTGCTGCAGCTCAGAGCGGCTGCGGTTGTGAGCCGCCTGATACAAATGGCGACGTCGGCCCTAACCATTACGTGGAAGCGGTCAACGTCTCGTTCAAGGTTTTCGACAAAAACGGGAATACTCTCGCGGGGCCGACCACGTACAATTCACTTTTTGCCCCCTTGGTAGGCACGCCCTGCTCGGGCCTAAACCAAGGCGACCCGTTGACGTACTACGATCAAACCGCTGACCGCTGGCTGGTGACCGACTTCGCCTTTGCCTCGTTTGGCGGCAACCCCTCCTATCAATGCATCGCCGTGTCTCAAACCCCCGACCCGGTGGCAGGCGGCTGGTTCTTGTACGCCCTGCAAATCAGTCCGACGAACGCGAACGACTACCCCAAGATGGCGGTGTGGAATAATCCAGCGCCCGGCGGCGCCTATCATTATACGGCGAATATGTGGGCCAATTTCACCACCTTCGTCGGGGTGCAAGTTATGGCGCTCGATCGCGGCTCGATGCTAAGTGGAGGGCCTGCCAACGCCATCTCCTTTTTCATTCCTCCCGCGGGCCTAGGTGCTTCCTATAGCCTGGTGCCGGCCGCGTTTCGCACTGGCAACCCGCCGCCTGCGACCAGAGATGAAATGCTTCTCGCTGTGGACAGCCCGGCCAGTGAAAACACGACTTTGACTCAGGTCCATGGCTGGCTGTTTCATGTCGATTTTGTCACCCCGGCAAATTCAACTCTCGGCATTGGCGCCAATCACAGTCCGAATGCCGAGATCACAGTCAATCCATTCGTCGAAGCGTGGACAAATGCCACCGGCTTTACAGTCGTGCCGCAAACGGGAACGACGTTTAAGCTGGATACTCTTGGCGATAAAATCATGACGCCCGTCGTATATCAGTTCCGCAATGGCACGGAATCGTTGTGGGCTGATCAGACGAACATCCTGAATTTCCCGAGCGGGCCGACTATCATTCGCTGGTACCAATTCGATGTTACCGGCGGCACTTTCCCAGCAAGCGCTGCGCAGCAACAGGATTGGAGCAACAGCAACGATGGGCTGTGGCGCTTTATGCCCAGCATAGCCGTTGATCAAAATGGAGACACGGCCATCGGGTATGCCACATCCAGCTCGTCCATCCACCCGGGCATTCGTTATGCGGGGCGTCTTGAGACCGATCCGCCAAATGACCTCGCCCAAGGTGAAGCCATAATGACCGATGCCGCCGGCTCACAATCAGGCAACCGCTGGGGCGACTACAGCATGACCACGCTTGACACTGACGGCATGACCTTCTGGCACGCCAACGAATACTACTCGACGACTGGCAATTTCAGCTGGAAGACCCGCATCGGTAAATTCAACTTCCAGGGCGGCGGCATAAGCCCGACGCCTACCCCAACCGCTACACCGGCTTCTTGCAGTTGGGCGGCGGGGCCGAGCATGCCAACTGTCGGAAGCCGCATGGTGGGTGTCTTCTTCCCAGCTAACGGCAAGTTTTACGCCATGGGCGGACGCAGTTTTTACGCCATGGGCGGACGCAGTTCGGATACTCCGCCCAGCGAGTTCACTCATCCCTATGAGTACGATCCAGGCAGCAACAGTTGGACCATCAAATCAGCCACCTATCCTGACACTCACACCAACAACATGGCGTGCGGCGTGCTCAGCGAATCGGGGATACCTTACATCTACTGCGTAGGCGGCTCGGAACTTGCCAGCCAAACTACTACCGGGCGCGTCTTCCGCTATAATCCGATCACTGATACCATGAGCACAGTACCCGCTAACTGGCCATCAGGCGACGCAAACATTCTGCCCGGCGGCTTCTCAGAGTATAACAATAACATGTTTATCCTGGGCGGATTTAACATAAACATATCGATGGACGATAATATCTGGCAGTTCGATCCGGTGGCGCTGGTATGGACCCACAAGAACGCGCACTTGCCGACGCAGCTTGGTTACATTCCGCAGGCTACCATTGGCAACCTTATTTACACGGGCGGTGGCAGCACCTATGACGGAACTCTCCTTCATGATAGCACCATCTCGCTTGTTTACGATCCGGTGGCCGACACCATCGGTAACATTGCTGCGATACCGCGGGCCACGGGTGAAACGCGGGGGCTCAACTTCTGCAACACTATGTATGTAATGGGTGGCGGCAGAGAGGCACCCAATCCGTCGAACGAGGTGGACATCTACGATCCTGTGGCCAATAGCTGGTCGGTTGGCACACCGTTTGTGGAGGCCCGGCGCAACTTCCCGACAGACACCGACGGTACTAACCACATATGGCTGTCAGGCGGTTATGCATCGGACGGTGTAACTCTCCTGGATTCGATGGAAATCTTCACCTGCCCAGTGAGTCCTTGTGCGCCTAGTCCAACGCCGACGCCTACCGCAACGCCAACGGCAACAGCAACACCGACGTCCCCGCCTGTCAGGGCCACTCCAACTCCGCGACCGCGCCCAACAGCTCCGGCGCCTCGGCCGTAAGCTTGGAGCTATACGCAGCTTTCCTCGGGAACTCGCGAAGCAATTCGCGAGTTCCCGAAAAGCGCTTTGCAGCAAAATTCTGACCTCTGACTTCTGATGTCTGAACTCTCGGGAAAATATGCGTAATCCGCCGTTAAGATTGTTAAGAAAAAACTCTTGACATGCCTTGGCGCGCCCGCCTATAACGATGGAGTTCTGCGGCAAAATGTACTTTGCCAGCAAAGAAAATCCGGGTTGCAGCCAAATCTATCTGCCAAGTCAGGAATTATTCGCATTCCAACGGGGAAACCAAAATGAAAAAACAAATTAATCCCAGTGTCAAAGCGCATCTTGTTCGAGGCGCGTTTTATCTCCTTCTACTTATTGCCGTCTGCGCGATTCCATTCACGCTGGCGCAGCGAAACACCATCAAGCGACCGGCGACGGTCAGGCTACCGGTGACGGTAATGCCACATGTGTCGTCAGCGATCCCGAGTCGCAGCTTTGTCGGAGCGAGGACCGCTCGCTTACTCCATTCCCTGATTCCTAATTCGGTCTATATGATCGATGACGGAACCGCAGAAAATGCAGTCGCGTGGACTGATAATCCGCCAACGCAAAACTTCGAGGCGCTATGGTTTAACCAGTTCGACGTTATTTCTGGTCAGACGATGATTAGCACAGTAAGCGTCGCCTGGGGAACGCCTGTCTCTCCGGACCCTGGGATGGATGGGACTGCGGTAACGATCGCCATCTGGAGCGATCCCAATGGCGATGGGGATCCCAGCGACGCGGTGTTGCTGGGACAAGTCAGCGGGACGATCCAGAATTCGGGCACAAACACATTTATCGACTACACCTTTAGCCCACCGGTTGACGTCAGCGCGTTCACCAGCTTCTTCGTCGGCGATATGACTCCGATGAATAGTGGACCCGTGCACTACTTCCAAGGCATCGACCAGGATAGCACCCTGCATCGGCAGAGCTGGATAGCGGCGATGAGCGACGGCAGTGCAGTAGATCTCGTCAATCCCGGCAACAACGACACAGTCGGGATCATCGATGACTTCGGCATTCCGGGTAACTGGCTGATCCGTGCCGATACCGGAGCAGCAGTGAGTCCAACACCAACTCCGACCGGGACACCGGCTTCTTGCAGTTGGTCAGGCGGATCTGATCTCCCATTCGCGGGGATCCGCTTTAGTGGTGTCTTTTTCCCGGCCAACGGGAAGTTTTACGCGATGGGTGGCCGGGACCTGCAAACTGGTGGTACCGAGTTCACTCATCCGTTCGAGTATGATCCGGTCGGCAACAGTTGGACTACCAAGGCAGCGAGTTATCCAGATCCCTTCGTGAGCAACATCGAGTGCGCTGTGGCTAACGACAGCGGAACGGACTATATCTATTGCGTGGGCGGCTCGCAGTCCTCCAGTGCGACCGAGACTG
The DNA here is from genome assembly GCA_003219465.1 of Verrucomicrobiota bacterium. GTDB lineage: Bacteria > Verrucomicrobiota > Verrucomicrobiia > Chthoniobacterales > UBA10450 > Udaeobacter. The sequence goes on from QHOX01000203.1 coordinate 7,417, forward strand.
GTCGTGTCTTCCGTTATGATCCTGTAGCAGACGTTATCACTACCGTTGCTGCTGACTGGCCGCCTGGCGACGCGAGCACTTTGCCCGGTGGCATCACCGTCTTCAACAACCAGATCTACATTCTGGGTGGCTTCGACGTCCTTAACAACGTCTCGACCGACGAGATCTGGGTGTTTACGCCTAACCCCGCTGGCTGGGTGCAAAAGAGCACTGTTCTGCCAGTTCCGCTCGCCTATATTCCGACCGCCACCATTGGCAGCCTAATCTACACCGCTGGCGGTCTCGATCTCGCCAGTGGCACCGATCAGACAAACTCTTTTGTCTATGATCCTGTGGCGGATTCCATATCCACGATTGCCGACATACCGCGGCCTTCAAGCGACACGCGCGGGCTTAACTTCTGTAACCAGTTTTATGTCATAGGCGGCGGCGGATTTCCTACGTACTTCAACGAGGTGGATATCTATGACCCTGTGAGCAATACATGGTCGATAGGAACTCCGTTCATGACCGCGCGGCGTAATGCTGCCAACGATACCGACGGCACCAATAACATTTGGCTTGCAGGTGGCATCGACGAAAACCTAGGGTCCCTTGCCTCGACGGAAATCTTCAATTGCCCAGTGAGCCCTTGCGGGGCGCCCTCGCCTACACCGACGGCAACGGCAACGCCAACAGCAACAGCAACGCCGACCGCTACACCAGGCGGAACTCGATCTACTCCAACTCCGCGACCGCGCCCAACAGCTCCGGCGCCTCGGCCGTAAGCTTGGAGCTATACGCAGCTTTCTTCGGAAACTCGCGAAGCAATTCGCGAGTTTCCGAAAAGCCGCGAGCCTTTTATCTCAGAGCGCGTCAAGCCAGAGAATGAAGGTGGAACCGCGTTGTGCTCAACGTGTTAACCAGACTGCGACATCCCGCCTGGCATTTTGCGAAGCACTCCTCCGCCGCCGGTTCCAGCAAAAGATGTCTGTGGAAAAAGTGTTGACTCTGTTTCAGCATCTAGTCTAACATCCTGGTCACGTCTGGGATTTGCCGCAGAGGGGGAAAAAACTCCGTTCCAACCATGAAAGGGAAACGCAATTCAAAATCCGCCGTCTTGAACCTTCGTATTTCAACTGCTGCTGTCTTTTGCCTGGCTGGCATCGCTGCGGTGGTGCTCGCCGTGATCGCAATCGATCCCGCCAACGGCAATTGGGCCACCGGCGCGGGCAAAGCCGTCGCTGGTGGAAGCCCAACGCCCACACCGACCGCGACGCCGGTTTCTTGCAGTTGGTTGGCCGCGCGAGACCTGCAAAGCGTGGGCACTCGTTTGGTGGGCGTCTTTTTCCCAGGAAATTTTCACCATTCTCGTAATTCTGTCGGCGGCCGCTTCACCGCCTTGCCGGAACCAACTGTTTCGCCTCCTCCTCTCGGCAAGTTTTACGCCATGGGTGGGAGCAGTTCCGACACAGCTGGGAGCGAGTTCACGCACCCCTTCCAGTATGACCCAGCCTCCAACACTTGGACTACCAAGTCAGCCACTTATCCTGACAATCAGGTGAACAACATGGCTTGCGGCGTGCTGAATGTTAACGGAGCGGACTACATCTATTGCGTGGGCGGCTCGGCAGTCGGGGCAACCACTGCTACGGATCGGGTCTTTCGCTACGACCCTATTACCGACACCATCATCACGATCGGTGCTCCATGGCCGGGCGCTATGGGAACGATTCTGCCCGGGGGCTTCTCGGTTTTTAACAACAAGCTCTACATTCTGGGTGGATTCAACATCAACACGGAGATGGTCGATACCATTTGGGAATTTACTCCCTGCCCTCCCAACTGGGTGCAGAAGAGCGCGCACTTGCCGACGGCGTTGGGCTACATACCCACTGCCACTATCGGCAGCCTAATCGTTACCGCTGGCGGCAGCACCTGGGACGGTACTACCCTTCATGATAGTAATTTCTCCTTTGCTTATGACCCAGTAGCCGACACCATCCACAACATTGCCACGATACCGCGGGCCACAGCTGAAACGCGCGCGCTTACCTTCTGCGGCAGAATATTTGTGATGGGCGGCGGCAGAGACGCACCCAACCCCTCCAACGAGGTGGATATCTATGACCCGAGCACTAACAGTTGGTCAACAGGCCAGCCGTTCGTCACCGCTCGGCGCAACTTTGCGACTGACACAGACAGCACTAACCGCATCTGGCTGGTGGGCGGTTACGCAAGTGATGGTGTGACGCTGCTAGACTCGATGGAAATCTTCAACTGCCCCGACAGTCCGTGTACGGCGCCTCCTCAGGAACGGCAACACCCACAGTAACGGCAACACCAACGCCTAGCGTAAGCCCGATGCCTACAGTTTCTCCAACTCCGCTCCCGACTCCGCCTCGGCCGTCAAGCCTTGGAGCTAGACGCAGCTTTCTTCGGGAGCTCGCTAAGCGGTTCGCGAGTTTCCGGAAAGCGTAATCTCTTGTGCAGCTTGAAATGCGAAGAGAGCGCCAAAGGCGACAGGTAAACGGGGATGGCCGCTGCGACGACTCCTCAACGCGTTGGCAAAGACGCGGCATCGCCGCCCGCCTTCCAATACGTCTGACGCTCTGAGAAATCCATTTTGGACTTCGGCGGTTTTATCCTAGATGCTCCGGCCGTGACCGAACCGCTCCACCGTTTAACGGGTCACAGACCACTGATCACTTCGGACGCAGCGCTCACGGGCGCTGCCGAGGCGTCGGACGAGGTCTCGGCGTCGGAGTAGGCCTTGAAGCAGGTGTAGGCGTACCTGTTGGAGTCGGAGTAGCTGTTGGCGTTGCAGTTGGGGTTGGTGTCGGCGTGGCGGCTCCAGCCAGAGGATAAACATAAGCGCCGCGGCTGCGCGTCCAGACCGAGAGCGTCGTGGCGCCGCGGTCTATTTGCATGTCCCATACCATCGCATGCGGAATGCCGTTCTCGAAGCGTTGCCACGTTGGCGATCCTACTGTTATATCGTCAGTGTAGTAAACCCCCCAGTCAGTGCCAGCAAAAACCTGCTGCGGAATGTTCGGGTTGACAATGATCGAGTCCACGGGGATGTCCGGAAGGTTGCCAGTCTTATCTGCCCACGTAAATGAGCCGCAGTCGGCAGTGCAGGTCACCTGGAAAACATGGCCAGGCGTCGACGGCGTATTCGCGTTAAATCCGCCCACGCCAGCGTAACCCACGGGCAAATTTACAGCTGCCACCGTAGGATCGAGAGCAATGCCCAATACAGGGCGCAGAGGCAAAATGTTGTTGTTGCCAGTAACATCTATCCAGTTGGCCTGTGATTGAGCGCCGGTACCAAGGTTGAACCCGATCCAGAAGTTGGCGTCGTTTGTTCCTACTATTGCGACGCTCTGATACTTCGGAGAGTACTTGACCTGATTGATGAACGAACGAGTTCCTAATGTCTGCTTCGTCATGTTCTGAGTAATAGGGTTGTTCGTCACATACCAGTCCCCGGAACCCAATGAAGCATTCCCACCGTGAATAGTCTCCCATACGCGTGTGGTGCCAACAACAAGATGGCCGCAGCCGCCGGGAACGCCCGCTGGCGGGCAGTCATCGCCGCCCAGGATACCACCGTGGAAAAGGTCGTATGGCATGACGAAAGACCTGATGTCGCTGAGAAAGCCGCCTGATACGCCGACCCACGGGGCAAACTGATTGGTGCAATTGCTAACGCAACGACTTATGGCGCCCCCGTTGTTACTTTGGAAAAAGCGGAGACTTGATCCTGTGCCTAAAGGATCAATGCGCGAGTAAAAGCCATCACCGCCTATGCCTAGCTGCCATTGCACAGGTCCCGTTGGTGTGCCGTTAAAGGTGACTGACGACGACCCGTTATCCTGCGCGCCGCCACTTGCCTGAGGAGAAGCAGCATTGGCAAAATTGCCGCTAATGTCGCCGGAGTAGAACTCGATCGTGTTGATGCCTGTATCCATGTTAAACCAGGTCGGATCATTGGTCTGCGTTGCAACGTCCGCATTTGTAGTCCCGTGGACGCCGCCATCATTGCCGAGTACCAAAATGCTGGAAGATCCAGATACGAACGCGAGGGCATGTTGGTCCACGTGCACCGGACGTGGGTTCCCGCCGGAATAACCACAGGTGATATCGTTCCACACAGTTCCCGTGCGCGTTGCGAACCAAACGTCATAGGTGTCGAAGAACACGCGGTCGGGATTGTTCGGGTCCACCGCGATTCCCTGATCGTACCAGTTTTGCGGATAATCGAAGCCACAGTCACTGAGCGCACCGCCTTGAGAGCCTTCCATATAAGTCCAGCTCGTGCCGCCATCTGTGGTAGCCCATGCACCAAGCTGGCAACCGTTGGTACTTCCGCAACCGCCATTGCTATTCCAAACAATGGATTGCGCCGGCGCGTAAATGTAATTTGGATTACTCGGCGCGACTGCGATGTCGATGCGTCCGAGCTGATTGGTGCTGCTATCACAAGTTCCTGTCCCAAACTGAATGGGATAGTCGCAAGGTGTGCCGGTGCCTGCATTCATGGGCGCACCTGTGGAGTACGGGCTACCGGGCACCTGATTGCCGAAGACGAACCCGTTGGCATTAGTGGCGATTGAGGTGAAGCCAGGGCAGCCACTCGATCCCATCGTAGCGCTGTAGATGCCGTTTGCTCCATTCTTCCCCAGATCATACTGCACAAATGTTGGGAACCCGCGCGTACCGATTGCGGCGATGATCCGGGTATTGCCTC
>QHOX01000204.1:0-6386 GCA_003219465.1 Verrucomicrobiota bacterium
ATCTGGTTCGACGCTCACGAAGCTGACACGCTCGTTCCGCGCCAGCCGGAGCCGGAGCCGGTCGTTCCCGAACTTCCTCAAAAAGCGCGCGAGATGCTCGCAATCGCCGAAGTCGAGCGTTTGTCCAAACAGGCTGAGGGCCCAGATCTTGACAGCGCCGCGCCCGAGGAATCGTGGAAACAAATCGCCGGGTTCCTTGGGATGCCAGTCGAGTTCGATGAACCACAGGAGCAGCGAAAACCGTGGGCAACATGGCTGCTTTCCGCCGCCACCATTTGCATCAGTCTCCTGGCGTTTCCAAATCTGCGCGAGGTCGTTCAACGTTTCGGATTGATTCCTGCACAGGCGACTCGGCTCGACGGGCTCACGTTCGCCACGTCGTTTTTCCTTCATGCAGGCAGCATTCATCTTGCTGGGAACATGTATTTCCTCCAAGCGTTTGGCCATGCCGTGGAACATTTTCTGCGGCCACTGTGTTATCTGGTGCTCATTGCACTAGCAGCGTTAATTGGTGACCTGGCTCATATCGCGCTTGATCCTCGGTCGCAGACACCGTGCATCGGCGCCAGCGGCGGCATTGCCGACGTCATTATGTTTTACGCGCTGAATTTTCCGCGGATGCGACTCGCTTTTTTGTGACGCTTGGGATTCGTCTGGTATCGCTGGATTCGATTGGATGCCTGATTCGTTTTCGTTCTTTGGATTTTGTTTCAAATAATTGGCACTTTTGAGCAGAGAGCTGGAATGAGTTCTGTCTCATCGGCCGCGCATTTAGGCGGCGCGGCAGTAGGCCTCCTCGCATGGCTCCTATGGCGAAAACCCAATGAGGAATCTCGATTACTCGAATAGCCAGGAATCGCCAAATCCGAATGAAAAGCGTTTGTCATTTTGTGTTCAGCATTTAGTTTCCGGCCCGCGATCTCTCCGCCTGCCCAGCTACTTCAACTAATTCGATTAAAGGAACAGGAGAAGGCGAACGTCCAGGACGTTCGATTGCCTGAACAAACCAGTGAGTTGGTCGAAGTAGCTGGGTAAATCAGTGAGCGAGGCCGGAAAGATCGATAACGGAACAACAGCTCACTGAACGAGGAGCCCCGAAAACATTCCCGGGGCAAACAACAATGCCAAGAGCTACAAATGCCCCGGCAAGCCGTGCGCGCCGGAAACGAATGCTGAAAAAGGCGAAGGGCTACCGCGGCCGCCGCTCGAAACTTTTTCGTTACGCCAAAGACGCGGTAATGAAGGCACAGTATTGGGCCTATCGCGACCGCAAGACTCGCAAGCGCACGTTTCGTTATCTTTGGATCCAACGTCTCAACGCCGCCGCACGCGCAAACGGTATGACTTATAGCCGCCTGGCTGAAGGGCTCAAAGCTGCCGGGATCGGGTTGGACCGCAAAGTTCTCGCCGACATCGCGGTCACCGACGAAGTCGTGTTCAAATCAATTTTGGATCAAGCCAAGAGCGCGCTCGAAAACAAAGCGAAATCAAAAAAGAAAGCGGCGTGATTCGTGAATCGAGGTTCGTGAATCGAGATTCGATTTCCCGATTTAACGATGTAACGATTTAACGATTCACGAAATCCATGCACCCGCTCGAACAACTGCGCGATGACGCGCTGCGTGAGATTGAAGCTGCGCGCGACGAGAAATCGCTCGAAGGCGTCCGTGTAAAATATCTCGGCAAAAGTGGCAGCATCTCCGAATGGGGCGAGCGGATGAAAACGCTCGGCAAAGAGGAACGCCCGGTCGTCGGTAAGTTGCTCAACCAGGCGCGCAACGCCGTTACTGCAGCGCTCGACCAACGCGGAGAAAAAGTCCGTAGTGAAAAAGAATCCGACGCGCTCGCGAGCATCGACATCTCGCTTCCGGGAACGCCACACGACATTGGTTCTCTGCATCCGCTTCATCAAATGCAGGAGCGCGGAATTCAGATTTTCAGACGTATGGGTTTTGCGCTTGCCGAAGGTCCCGATATCGAAACCGAGTGGTACTGCTTCGATGCTCTGAATACGCCGCCCGATCACCCTGCCCGCAACGAACAGGACACGTTTTATTTGCCCGATGGGCGACTTCTGCGAACCCACACTTCCACAGTGCAAATTCATCAGATGGAATCGGCACCGCCTCCCATCCGCGTGATTGCCCCGGGTGCGGCGTATCGGCGCGACGAACTCGACGCAACGCACAGCCCACAGTTTCATCAGATCGAAGGATTGTATGTCGACGAAAACGTCAGCGTCGCCGACTTAAAGGGCGAGCTTGAATTTTTCCTGCGGGAGCTTTTTGGTGCCGACAGCGAAGTGCAATTTCGACCGCATTTCTTCCCGTTTACCGAGCCAAGTTTGGAAGTTTACGTCCGTTCAAAAGCTCTGAAAGGCGGCGACCAGTGGATCGAAGTAGCCGGTTGCGGCATGGTGCATCCGGCCGTTTTTGAAGCGGTCAACAAAGCGCGTGGCGATAACGCTTACGATCCTGAAAAGTGGAGCGGCTATGCATTCGGGCTCGGCATGGATCGGCTGGCGATGATTCTGTTCGAAATTCCTGATATTCGGCTCTTCTCGCAAAATGACCTGCGGTTTTTGAAACAGTTCGCGTGAACCCATTCTGTCATTTCGAGGTAGGGGCGGTTCACCGAACCGCCCGCGGGCGATTGAGGTCAATCGCCCCTACCCCCTCGACATGACATTACGACGAAATGAAATTCTCTGTTAACTGGCTGCGCGAATTTGTTGATCTTCCAAAGAATCCGGAAGAGATCGCCGAATTGCTGAACCGCGCCGGCATTGAAACAAAAAACATCGAGACGCGCGGCGCCAACATCGACAAGGTGATCGTTTCGCAAATCACCGCTTCCTCTCGTCATCCGAATGCGGACCGCCTCACAATTTGCGAAGTGGACGATGGCAGCGGCGCGAAACGCCAAATCGTATGCGGCGCGACGAATTACAAAGTCGGCGACAAAGTTCCTCTCGCGCTTCCAGGCACGAAACTGCCTAACGGCACGGAGATCCGAAAAAGCAAACTGCGCGGCGTCGAGTCGGAAGGAATGCTTTGCAGCCCGGTCGAGCTCGGTCTCGGCGAAGATGCGTCCGGCCTGTTAATTTTGTCGCCGGATGCAAAAGTTGGCGCGCCGATCGCTGATCTCTTCCCAGAGGATACCATTCTGGACGTCGAGATCACGCCAAACCGCGGCGATTTGCTGAGCCATTTCGGATTGGCCCGTGAAATCGCGGCGCTGAGCGGAACGTCATTCCGAGCGGAGCGCAGCGAAGTCGAGGAATCCCGCAGAAAACCTCAAGGTAAAGCAACGAGATCCCTCGACTATGCTCGGGATGACGGGCTAGTAACAATCGCAGCAACGCGCGAATGTCCATTCTTCTCGCTGCGCAAAATCGACAATGTAAAGATGGGCCCCAGCCCGCAATGGTTGCGCGCCAAGATCGAGAGCGTCGGCATTCGCTCGATCAACAACATCGTCGACATCTCGAATTTCGTGATGCTGGAACTCGGCCAACCGACACATGCGTTTGATGCCGACAAATTAAGGGGCGGCATCAATGTGCGGCTTGCGCGCGACGGCGAGAAATTTCTCGCGCTCGACGGAAAGACGTACTCGCTCAAGCCGGACAACTGCGTCATCGCCGATCAGGAACGCGCGGTTGGAATTGGTGGCGTGATGGGCGGCGAAGAAACGGGTGTGACCGATTCGACGAAAAATATTTTGCTCGAGGCCGCTTATTTTCTGCCGGCAAGTATTCGTCGGGCCGCGCGCGATTTGAATCTGCAAAGCGACGCAAGTTATCGATTCGAACGCGGCGTGGATCCGGACATGATTTTGCGGGCGTCGCAGCGCGCAGCCGAATTGATGGGCGATATCGCTGGGGGAACTCCCGCGAAAGAAATTCATGTTGCCGGTGAACTTCCAGCCGATCCAGCTGACGTCTTGTTGAGTTACGAAAAATGCTCCCGCGTAATCGGTGTCGCAATTGATCCAAAAACTGTTGACGAAATTCTCACCCGTTTCGGGCTACGGAAAACCGCGGGCACGAAGCAGTCCGCAACCTGGAAGATTCCGAGTTATCGCCGCGATTTGCAGCGCGACGTCGATCTAATTGAGGAAGTCCTCCGCGGGTACGGAATAGACGAGGTTCCGGGAAGAACGCGTGGACGCTTTATGGCAACGAGCGCGGCTGACCGTTCACACGATCTCGAGACGATCGTTGTACGACAGCGATTAGCGGGATCTGGTTGGTCCGAGGTGCGGACATCAAAATTAATTTCGAGAAGCGCGATGGCTTCCAACAAAGCGGTCGAGCTGCGCAATCCGCTGAGCGAAGATCACGTCGCACTCCGCCCAAATTTGATCAGCGGTTTGGTCGACGTGCTCGAACGAAATATTCGTGCTGGAGCCGAGAGTGTTTCCTTTTTTGAAATCGGCCGTGTATTCCCGCCATCCAAAGACGAGGAACGGCATCTCGGAATTTTACTGTGGGGAAATATCACGAGCGCGTCGAATTGGCGATCGCAGACAAGGCGAAATCTCGACTTGTTTGATCTCAAGGGCACACTGGAAGGCATTGTCCCAAATTTGTCGCTCGGGGCGGCGAAACATCCTGATTTCGCGCTCGCGGTCGAGATTTTTTCCGATGACGAGCGGATCGGGTTCGCCGGCCAACTCTCGGCGGACAAATCGAGCGCGCCCGGTTCGGTGTTCATTGCCGAGGTGAATGCGGATCGTTTTTTGGACAGAGGCGCATCAGCAAAAAAATTTCGAGAGCTCGATCGATATCCATCGATTACCCGCGACATCGCCATGATCATGCCTGAGAAATTGACCCACGCTGAAATTCTGCGGGCGATTCAAGAGCCATCCGAACCGTTGCTCGAAAGCGTAGAATTGTTTGACCTGTTTAATACAAAGGAAGGAGCAGATCCGATTGGATCCGGAAAATCACTCGCATATAGATTGACATACCGCACGAAAAATCGCACACTCACAAATGAGGAAGTAACAGCGGCGCACGCGAAGATTCGCGAGCGACTAAAGCGCGAGTTGGGAGTGACGCTGCGGGAATAGTTCTTTGAGAGAAGAGAGCCGTTTGTTGAGGGTTGGGAAGAAAACCAGTGCTTTTCTCTCAACTCTCGACCAACGGCTCATGATTTACCCTGCGATGTTCGAGATTACGAGGTGTGATTCCCGAACCGCTATTTGACAAAACTAGGAGGCTGGGTCGTCGCAGAGAATGGCAAGCCTTGATTGGAAGTCAGACGCTGGGGCGACGGTCATCCACCCGTTACTGAAAGGGAACGGGTGATCCGCCTAAACGGCATCAGCGGGGTAATATTTCAAACCCGGATCGAAAACTTCGATCCGGGTTTTTTCACTGGGAACGAACCAAGGAACGGCGGTCTCCAGTCCGCCGCTGGCGATTAATATGAACAGACAAGATTGTCTGCCTCACACTTCAACGCATTTGAAAATTCACTCGCAAGCTGGATACTGCGCGGTGACGTGCGCACACTTTTAGCCCTCGAAGACGGCCGATATTTCGAGGGCGAATCCTTTGGCGCGACTGGCACGTGCGTTGGTGAGATTTGCTTCAACACCGCGATGACAGGGTATCAGGAGGTGCTGACTGATCCGTCGTACCGCGGGCAGATCGTGGCGATGACGTATCCATTGATCGGAAATTATGGGATCAACTCGCTCGACCAGGAAAGTCGCTCCCCACACGTACGCGGATTCGTCATCGAGGAATTAACCGAGGTGCCCAGCAATTGGCGCTCCGAGATGTCACTGGACGAATATTTGCGCGACTGGAAGATCCCCGGCGCGAAAGGAATCGACACGCGCGCGCTCACGCGGCATTTGCGCACACGCGGAGCGATGAAAGCCTGTCTGACAACCGAACAGATTTCCCCGGAAGAAGCAACGCAAAGGGCCATTAAAGGTGAGGGCGTGATCGGAATGGATTACGTCTGCGAAGTCTCAACGAAGAAAATTTATCGTTGGGACCCGGAGGACAAACTCAGTGCGCCATGGTCGATCCAAAAATCGCCAGACGGACAAGACAGACGGGCGTTGCCGTCGACCCGTTTTCGCATCGCCGCGTATGACTACGGCATAAAAGAAAATATTCTCCGCTTGCTTCGGCAGAAAGGTTTTGAGGTAACAGTCGTTCCCGCCGCTACACCTGCCCAAGAAGTGCTGGCTCTCGATCCCGATGGAATTTTTCTTTCCAACGGTCCGGGCGATCCGGCAGCGCTCGGTTACGCGCACAAAACGGTGCACGATTTAATGGGGAAAAAACCAATCTTCGGAATCTGCCTCGGTCATCAAATTCTCGGATTCGCGTTTGGCGGATCGACATTCAAATTGAAATT
>QHOX01000204.1:6552-8471 GCA_003219465.1 Verrucomicrobiota bacterium
CCGATCTTCAGTGTGCAATATCATCCCGAAGCTGCACCAGGGCCGCATGACGCGACCTACTTTTTCGATCAGTTCGCCGACTTGATCGAGAAACAGAAATAATGATGAAGCTCGAATCACATCCGAATCAATAGCCGTAGGGCGTCTGTGTCAGACGCCAAGGCGTTTCGCAGAACGGAGCCGCGGGGACGCGAGCGACATAGACGGGCAGGCCGGAGGCCAAGCGAGCGGGAGCGAACGAGCCAAACGCCCTACAATGACACTGCGTCATTAGTCATTCGCCATTCGTGCTTGGTCATTTTCTCATGCCGATTGACCAATGCATCGACGCGTCCACATTTTGTCTCATGTTCAATTCAACAACCAATAAACCTACAGCCACAAAGTTGGCCGTTGCTGTGATACTCGTGGGCGCGTTCGCGGTCTCGCCACTGGCGATCGCGCAGGAACACGAACATGGCAGTGACACAGCTGCTTCAAAAGAAGTGACCGGCGAAGTCGTCGATATGATGTGCTACGTCGATCACAACGCTGTCGGCGAGAAACATGGTCAAGCGTGCGGAGCGAAGTGCATTAAGAGTGGCGGTCCGGCCGGGATCGTCAGCGACGGTAAAGCGTATCTGGTCGTCGGCGAACACAAGTGCGGCAAGACGATTACGTTGAAAGGCAAGGTCGCCGAGCGCGGCGGTATTGCCATGCTCGAGAACGCCGAGGTCGTAAAGAAATAACTGTAGCCGCTTCGCTTCGCGAAACGCGCGCGTTGGCCGCACGGGGACGGCTGCCGTGCGGTCACTTATAATACGGCCGAAGCGACGGCCGCAGCTTGCCGATCCGAAGAGCGTTCTCGATTTGCAAATCAGGGATCTGCTCGTCGGATAGCTTTCGAATCTCGCCTGACTCGAGCGTAGCAAAAGGCAGTCCGTGGCGAAACAGAATGCGGTTCACAGTGAACGCAGGGATTCGCGCTCCCGGTGTGAGAATACCCTGCAAATTTAAGGGATCCGCAGCACTCAATGTAATCAGCTCAGCGTTTGACGACCTCTTGCGGATCGACCGCAAGAGACCGATCGCCTCCGGCAACGCGAATTGTTCGCCGCTTACTCCGCCAACGAAATAACCGCCGCGAATTTCTCCGCGTGCTTCCCAGCGTCGATAAATGCGCCCCAGCTCGTACCACGTAACGGGGAAACTCTCTCGTTCGAGCATTCGCCGAAAAACAATCCCGTAACGGCGCAGCAATACCCGTGCGAATTTTTCAATCGCCGCTTCACGCGAGCCGGCGCCGTTTGCCCCCTCCATCGCTGCTGGAAAGCCACCGCTCCTCGGCAACAATGACCAGCGACCTGCAAATTCGATGCTCGCAAGATTTGTTCTGCGCCGGCGTTTTGCAGTATTTCGGCCAAAGGTCGGACGTTTATTTGAAGGAACAAGAAGCGCGCGTAAACCGTCGAAACTGTCAGAAGTTACCAGACCGAGCGCCGCGAGTTGCGACAAAGCCTCTTCAACCTGGGAAGGCAACAAGCCGCTGCGGTTGACCAATTCGCTGAAGAAAAGTGCACCCCCACTTTGCAGTGCCTCAAACACAGCTTGACTGTTAACCGAAAGTTCAGTTGCCGATTTCGGCAGAGTCAACGCGAGCCAATCGGCGAGATTTTCGCGCAGATAAAGAGCGATTGGACTCGTCCGCAATGGCGCCGATGCTCGTGCGTTTGAATTTTGCGGCGTGCTCAAACGTCCCCAGCCAACCCGACCGGAAAAACAGAGTCGGTCCAACCATTCGGGATCGTAATCGGCCACACGCGCCGGAAGCACCGCCGATTCCCACGCAGCCAGTGGCAACTCGCAACCGTCGAGCTGTTGCAGGACGGATTGCAGCCCTTCCAAACCTTCGACCCGATGTTCTTGGTCGGCTCGCTGCC
>QHOX01000207.1:0-1512 GCA_003219465.1 Verrucomicrobiota bacterium
CTATTACCCTAAACGTGTGATCGAAAAGCACTTTCAAATCCCGTTTGTTGCCGCGCTCGCGCTTAGAGAAAAGCAGATTCAACAAAACTACCGACCGGTCATCGCGGTTCACAAGTGGTTTGCCAGACGCCCCGGGACACTGTTCCGCTCCCTCTTGCTCTCGGAGTTTTGTGACGAGGAACTCCCTCGAGCATTTTTCGAAAGCCAGAATCTTCGGGGAGTAAGAGTCGCTGATCCATTTATGGGCGGTGGCATTCCACTTCTAGAAGCAAACCGTGTGGGTTGTGGCGTGCTCGGTTTCGACATCAACCCCATGGCTTGGTGGATCGTCCGAGAGGAGATAGAGCATCTCGATCTCCCGGCCTATCGCCGAGAAGCTGACCGGTTAAGAGCATCCTTAGAAAATACCGTGGGACACCTGTATCGGACAATATGTGTATTCGATGGCAACCAGAATGTCCCGGTGAAAAGCTTTCTCTGGGTAAAAACCCAGACCTGCAACAACTGTCGCACTGATTTCGATCTATTCGCTGGATACCTGCTTGCGGAAAATGTTCGGCACCCCAAAAACGTTCTCGTCTGCGCAAACTGTGGCGATCTTAACGAGGTTGATGATCCGCAAAAGCTTGGAAAATGTGCGAATTGTGATTCTGAACTTCGACTCAGAGGAAATGTCAGCCGAGGCAAAGCGGTTTGCCCCAAATGCCGTCACGTTCATCGAATTCCAGATCTGGATGCGGCACCGTATAGGCACCGTCTTTTTGCTTTGGAATATGTGAATCCAGTCAGCAAGTCGGTTCGAAAAGGGCGTCTCTTTAAGAAACCCGACGATCAGGACTTGGCAAACATTCGAATGGCTGAAGAGCTCTGGTCGAAAACCGAATCCAAGTTCGTGCCCGATGACGAAATTCCCACGGGCGATGAGACCGATCGACTTCACCGTTGGGGATACAAGAAGTACTCTGAGCTTTTTCATCCTCGACAACTCCTTAGTCTCGAAGTTAGTGCTCGCTCGATTCACCAAATTGCAGACCCAAGAATTCGCCGCGCTCTAGCTACTAACTTCTCTGATTTACTCCGGTATCAGAATCAGTTGTGTCGCTACGATTCGATGGCACTCAAGGTTCTGGATATTTTTTCGGTGCATGGATTCCCCATCGGTTTGGTGCATGCGGAGGCTAATGTCTTAGGCATTATCAATCCCGTTACGAACGCTCCAGTTGGGAGCGGTGGATGGGCGAACATTATCGACAAGTTCGAGAAGGCGAAGAGCTACTGCGACGCTCCATTTGAGATAAAGGCAAAGGAGAAGAAGAGAATCGCTCTTTCCGGAGAATGGATCGGAGAATTTAGAAATGGGCGTCGTACACCTGAATCTCGCGAAGTAAACCTGTATTGTGCGGACTCAGCCCGTGCCGAGATTCCGAACGGAAGTCTAGACGCTGTCTTAACGGATCCTCCTTATTTCGGAAACGTTCAATACGCTGAATTAATGGACTTCTGTTACGTATG
>QHOX01000207.1:1520-7726 GCA_003219465.1 Verrucomicrobiota bacterium
AAACGCATCGTTGGTCCGGAAGTGAAAGCGTTCTCAGCTGAGTCGACAAGGAATGCGGACGAGTTGACGGGAAACATCACGCTTAAACGCGGAATCGAGCGATTTACAAAGGGACTCTCGGCGGTGTTCTCCAAAATGGCCAAGGCGCTAAAAGCTGGAAGCCCGCTCGCCTTCACGTTCCATCATAACTCACTGGAGGCATACCAGAGCGTAGCGGTTGCCCTGTTGGACGCTGGGCTAACGTGTTCAGCAACTTTCCCAGCCCCGGCTGAAATGGGCGGATCTATTCACATTAGTGGCACTGGTTCTTCCATTATCGACACGATTTTCATCTGCCGGAGCACCGGCAAAATTTCTCGCCGAACGCTAGCAAACGATCCTTTGAGTTTGTCTCAAATTGTTAGAACCGATCTTGAACAGCTTCGACTCGGTGGCGTTAAACCTACGCCTGGTGATTGCCGATGCATCGTGGCCGGGCACCTAACGCGCTTAGCTGTGTGGAACTTGAAATCTGGTTGGCAGTCGGAACAACGCGTGTTGAATCGGCTCCAAGCAGTGAGCCAGTGGATGAAAACGTTTGGCGGACTGGAAATCGTCCTTAACCAGCTTAACGACCGCAATCATATCGGCCCGACTGCTGCGTCAATAAGCGTTCGCGAGGAACCCTCAAACGGCGGCGAGGATGGCGAGTACATATCCTTTTGAGGCATCTTTCGAGGAGCTGTCCGAGCGCGCAGACGAATTTGTGGACGAAGTTTTTGCGTCGCTTGAGTCGGGGTTCCTCGTCATGCCACGCGGACAAGGCTTTGTAACGTTCCCGGACTTCGAAAATGGATACGAAACACTTAAACAGGTCACGCAGAACTTTTCGAAACTCGAAGAGCCGATAGTCTTTGCAACTGTACTGCGGGTGCCGCTTGTCTTAGTTGTTTTGCGTACAATGCTCGGCTTCACGCCATCGGAGTTGGCCTACGCAGCGGGACAGAATTCCGGCTTGGAAATTACGCAAGGTTTTGCTCGCTCACTAGATCGGAAGATTCGCTTGAATCCGACGACTCCGCTGCGTCCATCGTCAGTGGTTGAACCACGCGTGCGAGCCCTTGTTGAGATCGCTTGTAAAATGCTGAGCGAAGGCGCGCCGGAAACTCCGCCAGAACTACTACATCGTCTAGACAAGTCAGACACTCAAGGCGGTCTTTCATCTGCAAAGGCGCTCGCTGCGATGGGAGTGCCGTATGCCATGGTGCTCTACGAGCGCTTTCTCGGGAGACCTTTTGCCGGTCACCGAGACTCGATCAGCGAACTTATCGGTGACGTTCTTGAGTTGGCGATCGAAACCGAACTAACGAATGCCGGGATCAGTTTTCGAAAGACGCGTCGTGCCGAGCGAGTGCCCGGCTTTGACCAAGCGCCCGATTTTATTGTGCCTAGTGAGTTCAATCCCCAAGTTGTTATCGAAGCCAAGATCACGGAAGATGATGGAACAGCGCGTGATAAGGTCACCCGTATACAGCATCTAGCTTCTCTTAGTGCGGGGGGCAGACCTTCGCTTCCTCGCGGGTTCGAAGTGATCGCATGCATCGGCGGTCGGGGGTTCAAACAGCGCCGGGAAGATATGAAGAAAATGCTGCTCGCGACAAAGGGAAAGGTTTTCACCGTGAAAACACTCACGAAGCTCATCGAATTCACGCGCCTCAAGGAGTTCCGAACAAGAGGATAAAGCCGAAATGGCGATTTTGATCGACGAAAAAAAGCGCGTGCTGGTGCAGGGAATCACGGGGCGCGAAGGGCGGGCGCGCACGCGGTTAATGCGTGAGTACGGGACGAACGTTATCGGAGGAGTCACGCCGGGCAAAGCCGGACAGAGTGTGCTCGGCGTGCCAGTATTTAACACGCCGCAGGAAGCGGTGAATTCGTTAGGCAATATCGATGTCTCCGTCGTCTTTGTGCCGGCGGCGGGCGTAAAGGAGGCAGCCATTTCCGCGATCGAAGCGGGCATCAAACTCGCCGTGCTGGTGCCTGATCGCGTGCCCGTGTGGGACGCGATGGAGATCGCCGCGGCGGCGAAAATGAGTGACGCGATGTTTCTTGGACCGAACACGCTGGGGGCGCTGAGTCCCGGCAAGGGCGTGGTCGGCATGATTGGCGGCCGCGCGGAAAGCGCGCGGCAATGGTTTAAGCCGGGCGTGCCCAAAGGCGTTGGCGTGATCAGTCGCTCCGGCGGGATGGCTTCGAGCACCGGCTACTATCTCGGGCAGGTCGGCGTGCGGATTTCAACGATTGTGCACATCGGCGGCGACGCAGTGATTGGAATTCGGCTGCCCGATGCCGCCCTGATGTTCGAAGCTGATCCGCTCACGGAAGCAATTGTGATCTTTGGCGAAATTGGTTCATCCCAGGAAGAGGAGCTGGCGCAACTGATCGTCGATGGAAAAATCAGAAAGCCGGTAATCGCTTATATTGGCGGCAAAGCGGCGCGCGAAGGCACGCGTTTCAGTCACGCGGGCGCAATCATCGAAGGCGGTCGCGGCACGCATGCCGCGAAAGTGAAAGTGTTGCGCGAAGCTGGCGCCAGTGTGGTCGATGCGTTTGGCGAATTGCCGGGAGCGGTCGTGAAGATTCTGGAGCAAATCAAAGGACAAAGTCTTATGAATGAAGCCGAGAAAAGGGCCGTCTGGCACAGCGCCATTACACGAATCGAGCCTAACAAAGTCGCGCTGCGCGGCTACGACATTGCGGAACTCATGGGGCGCGTTCCCTTTGGCGCGGCTGTCTATTTGATTTTAATCGGAGAATTGCCGTCACCGGCTGTCGCGCGTTTGATGGACGCGATTTTGGTGTCTTCGATTGATCACGGCGCAACGCCTCCCAGCGCATTGGCTGCGCGAACTGTTGCATCAACCGGCGCGACGTTAAGTGCGTCGGTTGCCGCGGGCGTAATGTCAATCAATCGGCATCACGGCGGCGCAATTGAAGATTGCGCGCGTCAATTGAAAGGAATCGCCGAACGCGCCGTGCGCGAGTCGATCTCGTTGGATGAGGCGGCCACGCGTACGCTTGCGACAATGAGAGAAGCTGGCGAACGCATGGCTGGGTTTGGTCATCGCTTACACACCAAAGATCCGCGCACCGCACGCTTGTTCGAACTCGCGCGTGAAGCTGGCGTGGACGGCGTGCACATGCAGGCGGCACGAGCGGTCGAGAAAGCGTTCGCCGACGCGAAGAGATCGCTTCCAATCAACGTGGACGGCGCCATCGGCGCCATTCTCGCCGACTTGGGAATGAATCCCGTTGCATATAACGGCATTTTCATGATCGCGCGCACGCCAGGACTAATTGCGCAAGTCATCGAAGAGCAAACTCGCGAGCGGCCGATGCGCCGAATTGATCCGGTGAACCACGGCTATGACGGGCCGCCGCCCCGGATCATTTCCGACGCTCATTCGTCCTGAAGGCTGTTTTCTCGAACAAAAAAGAGTTGATTCTTAAGGCGCTTCGCTTAAGAATCGCGACCGCCGCCTCCACCCATGAAAAACAAATCCACTTCGCAATCTGCCTTCCTTAACCTCCGCATCTTACTTGGTTTAGTTCTTGCCTTGGCCGGCGTTTTTGTGGCGCTACTTGGCTTCGGCGCGTTTTCGAATGCCTCTGCCCAGGCAAATGCAACCCCGCAAGCACAACAGTTCGGCGAAACGACCGTGATCCATGCGTCGCACAGTGACCTATACAGGCCGCTGCGCGAACAGCCGTTGGTCTGGCCACCCACCGAAACGGAACACGAAGCGAATCTCAACCCGCAAATACCGCATCAACACCAAGACGGACCGGATCCAGTTATTCAAAGTAGTTTCTGGCAACGCATGATAGGCGTGCCGTCGATTCCAGCGCCGGTACTCAGTTGGAATGGCATCCCGTTCCCAGGCGTCAGCTGCAACTGTGCCCCGCCGGACACAGATGGAGAGGTTGGAAAAACTCAGTATTTGCAGATGGTCAACGAAGGCCTCCAGGTTTTTGATAAGGTTACCGGCACGTCTCAGCTTGGCCCGGTCGCGATCAGTTCAATTTGGTCCGGCTTTGGCGGCGCCTGCCAGACTGGTGGCAACGGCGACCCTATAGTCGTGTATGATCAATTAGCCGATCGATGGATTATCAGCCAGTTCGCTACTCCGAGCGGCGCAACTGTCCCGCAAGACGAGTGCATCGCCATTTCGCAGACAGGCGACGCAACCGGCGCCTGGTATCGATACGACTTTCATCTGACCAGTAACTTCCTCGATTATCCGAAGCTCGGTGTGTGGCCGGACGGCTATTACATGTCCGCAAACGTCTTTAACACCGCTGGCACATCCTTCCTCGGACCTCAGGCTTTCGTCTTCGATCGGGTCAAAATGTTAACAGGCGATCCCACCGCTACGAGCCAAACTCGCGGGATCACAGGTGGGTCTAGCGAAGCGCCTTTTCTACCGAGTGATCTGGATGGTATCATTCCGCCGGCGGTCGGTGATCCAAACCATTTCGTATCGTTTCCGCAAGGTAGCCCGTTGATCTACAAGATACGAGCGTACCATGTAGACTTCACGAACCCGGCGAACTCAACGTTCACGCTCGAGGCGAGCGTCGGTGCGGCGTCATTTACTTCGCTTTGTCCCACAACGCGCAACTGCGTCCCCCAAGCTGGCACCACCTCCGGGCTCGATGAGATTGGCGATCGGTTAATGTTCCGCAACGCCTATCGCCGGTTCTCCGACGGTCATGAATCGCTGCTTAATAATTACACGGTGAGTGCCAATGCAGTGGCCGGAATACGCTGGTTTGAACTGCAACGCGCGCAACCGGGGAACTGGGGTATCTTCCAGCAAAGCACGTATCAGCCGGATACCACCTGGCGCTGGATGGGCAGCATCGCCTCCGACAACCAAGACAACATCGCGCTCGGCTTTAGCGCGTCCAGCGGCTCGATTAACCCGCAAATCCGTTACGCGGGCCGACTGGCGACGGACCCATTGAATACGTTGTCGGGAGAACAACACCTTTTTGATGGCACCGGGAGCCAGAGTGCTACGTCCAATCGCTGGGGCGATTACAGCGATCTCACGGTCGATCCTGTGGACGATTGCACGTTCTATTACACAAACGAGTACTACCCGACGACGTCCAGCTTCAACTGGCGCACGCGCATCGGCTACTTCAAATTTGCCGAGTGTACTGCGCCGCAAAAAGGTACGGCGCATTTCATTGTGACTGCTTGCAGCGGAGGCGCCGCAGTTTCTAACGCTTCGGTCTCGATCGACGGCACTCCCTATGGCGCAACGCTATCCGACGGCACATACGACACGCTGATCTCTCCCGGATCGCACAGCTATACGGTATCCAAAACGGGTGTGGGTACTCAGAGCGGGAACTTCACCATCACCAACGGTCAAACCACAAACGTGCCTGTTTGCTTGGGAGCCAGTCCTAGTCCCACACCTACCGCGACAGCGACGTCTACACCTACAGCAACTGCGACAGCGACGGCGACCGCAACACCAACACCGACAGCAACTGAAGCTCCGAGCCCAACGCCTACAGCTACGGCTACTGCGACAGCTACGGCGACGCCGACAGCAACGGCGACAGCGACTGCAACACCGACGGCAACTGAAGCTCCAAGCCCAACGCCTACAGCCACAGCCACAGCGACAGTGACGGCGACTGCAACGGCAACACCAACAGCTACGGCTACTGCGACTCCCACACCGCCCCAAATCACACTTACTGCGCAAGGGCGCTTGATACACGGGCAACGGGCAGCGGACTTGTCCTGGAGCGGCGCGACTTCGAATCGGGTCGACGTGTATCGCAACGGCGCGTTGACCGTTACCACCAGGAACGACGGTTTCTACACCGATCGAATCGGCGGCGGTGGGCCTGGCACCTTTACGTATCAAGTGTGCAATGCAGGCACCCAGACCTGTTCTAATCAAGCGACGGTGACATTCTGAGCTGGCATCCCTAAATGCATGGGGACCTGATACGACTGAAATCTGTAGTTGCCGTCTTCGGCATCGCAGTTTTGAGCGGCGTCGAAGCACACGCTCAGGTCAATGTCACCCAGGAACACAACAATCCTTCGCGCGACGGGGTCTACATCGATGCAAGTTTTACCCTGTCGGCGGCCGCGAACCTGACGCGCGACCTGAACTTCAACGGCACGATTTCCGGCA
>QHOX01000208.1 GCA_003219465.1 Verrucomicrobiota bacterium
ACTTACTCGATTGTGATCCCGGCGAGCGACCCGGTGTTTGGTGAATCATCAATCGCTATTTACGAGAAAATTCATCGCGCTTTAGCCGACGCTTTAAACGAAGTTGGTGAACGCGCTGTTGTAGCCGGGGGCGTTGACCCCGGCGGGATTGCGCTCCGGAAGCACGCCGCCGTCAGCGCCAGCGGCTACAACTGCTTCGCGAATCCGGTTCGCGCCGACGTGATGATGGATGGCCGCAAGATCGCCGGGGCGGCGCAACGCCGTACTCGTCGCGGTTTGTTGCAGCAAGGCAGCATTCAAGGCTTTGCTATGAACACTGACCTCGCCCAAAGATTTGCGCAGGCACTGTCGGCTAATTGCAGTGAGTTCGAAATCACGAAAGCGATTTTGATGCAGGCGCAGGAAGTAGCTCAGCAGAAATACGGAACTGAATCCTGGCTGCGCAAGCGTTGAAGACAGTAGGGCGTCTGTGTCAGACGCCTCGCTTGGTTTTCGGCGTTTCACAGAAACGCCCCTACAATATTCGTGCAGGGTCGGCGTTATGTTGCTTTGACAACCTGCAACCCGCGCCACTATTCTCGCCTCGTGGAACTCTTCGCCCGCACGGACCGGAGCACGAGTCGCCGCGCAGTTGCGAAGGCGAGCAGCGCTCCCGCGCTCCGTTTGGCTGAAGTTGCAAAACTAGTTCAACCGCACCTCAAGCAAGTCGAGACGCGCATTGCGCAACAGACCTCGGCATTCGATCCCGCAATTGAAGGTTACGTCGTCTACGCCGTTGGCAGCCGTGGCAAACGTCTTCGCCCGCTCCTGGCTTTGCTCGCGGGCGGCGCCACAGGCACGGTCAACTCGGGACACATCGATCTCGCCGTGATCGTGGAACTCATCCACATCGCCACACTGGTCCATGACGACGTGATGGACGAAGCAGCACAGCGTCGAGCACAGCCGACCGCAAACGCTCGCTGGGGAAATTCGCTGAGCGTTCTACTAGGCGACTGTCTTTTCGCGCACGCGCTGACGCTATCGACAAATTTCGAAAACTCCGATATCGGTCGCGCGATCGCGCGCACGGCGACGACGGTTTGCTCTGGCGAAATGATTCAAACGCAGCGCAGGTTCGATCTTAACCTGACCGTTGAGGATTATTTGCGGATCGTGCAGATGAAAACCGGATCACTTTTCTCCGCCGCAGCGGAACTGGCCGCCGTTATCAGCGAGGCCGATCCGAAGGTGATCGCAACATTCAAGGACTTTGGATTCCAAATTGGAACGGCCTATCAGATTTATGATGATTGTGTCGATCTCGCCGGCACTGAGAGTGTGACCGGTAAGACGCTCGGGACGGACCTACGCAAAGGCAAATTCACATTGCCGGTTTTAATTTTTCTCCGTTCAGCTTCGGAGTTTGAACGCGAACGTTGTTGCCAGCTTGTGCTGGACGAAAAGGTCGAAGAAATGATTGAGCTCCTCAAGAATGGCGCGAACAACGGCGCGTTAAACGAGTCAATCACAGCGGGCAGCGATCTGATTCGCAAAGCGCAATGTGTATTCGATGGTATCGCGCCGAATCGATACACCGACGCATTGTTCTCGCTCGGTAATGCGTTGTGCGACATGTTCGATCAACTTCGCGTGTGAAATTCCCGTGATGGAGGCTCGAGCTCCCGCGAGACCGTGATTGGCGTCGCAGGAGCTCCGCCCTCCAGATCCGACATATGCCGCAGCTTAAAATCCGCGAAATGCCGCAGGACGAG
This sequence comes from Verrucomicrobiota bacterium, assembly GCA_003219465.1. Lineage (GTDB taxonomy): Bacteria > Verrucomicrobiota > Verrucomicrobiia > Chthoniobacterales > UBA10450 > Udaeobacter. Next base: position 1,755 of record QHOX01000208.1, read on the forward strand.
CGGCCGCGGGAAAAGTTGCTTGCACGGGGAGCGGACGCTCTCAGCAACGCGGAATTAATCGCGATATTGCTGCGCACCGGCCGGCGCGGCATGAACGTGGTGGATGTCGCTCGTGAGTTGCTCGACAAATACAAATCATTCGCGGAGCTGAGCCGTTGCTCTGTCGAGGAACTGAGGGCAATCAAAGGGATCGGTCCGGCGAAAGCATTGGAACTCGTCGCGGCGTTCAATTTAGGAAAACGCTTCACACAGGAACCGTTGTCCCAACAAAAACTCGATTCACCGGAACTGATTTACAAACTGCTGGGAGACGAAATGCGAATGTTGCGGACCGAATCACTCCGCGTTGTCCTGCTCGACACGCGTTATCGTTTGATGCGCGTGGAATCAGTGTCGGTTGGAAGCATGAATGAGAGCATCGCGCATCCGCGGGAGATTTTTCGACCCGCCATCAGTTACTCAGCCTACGCAGTGATCGTTGTACACAATCATCCGTCCGGCGATCCGTCGCCGAGCCAGACTGACCACAGTCTGACGCGACGCCTGGCCGAAGCTGCCGAGCTTTTGCAAATCAAATTGCTCGATCACATCATTATCGGCGCTCCGTCGGACACCAGTCCTGGTTATTTCAGTTTCAAAGAAGCAGGAGTTCTGTGACGATCGTACGCAACAATCGCCTCTCCCCTTGCTCAAGGGGAGAGGATGAAGGTGAGGGGTTGGAACGAACTCGCCTTGCATCAACCCTCACCCTCCCCCTCTCACTTGGAAAAGGAGGGGCGACCCGGCACACGCGGCGCCACACGAAACTCCAGGAAGACAAACGAGCGATGTGAAGATTCATGCTACAGCGATCGTCGATCCGAAAGCGAAAATCGGCGAGGGTATGGAGATCGGGCCATTCTCGATCATTGGGCCAGATGTGACAATCGGCGACAACACGATCGTGCAATCTCACGTGGTGATCGAAGGCGACGTCACGATCGGCCGCGGAAATTTCATCGGACACGGCGCGATCATTGGCGTACCACCGCAGGATGTTTCGTTTTCGCCGGAACGAAAAACGAAAATCGAAATCGGGGACGACAATATCATCCGCGAGTACTGCACGATCCACCGCGGCAGCCCCGACCGCAGCGCCACAACAATCGGCGACAAGAACTTTCTGATGAGCGGAGCACACATCGGTCACAATTGCCTCATAGGAAACAACATCGTGATCGCGAACAATTGTTTGCTCGGCGGTTACGTTCGCGTAGATGACGGCGCGTTCCTCGGCGGCGGATCAACCTTTCACCAGTTCATGCACATCGGGCGGCTGGTGATGGTGCAGGGCAGCTCCGCATTCGGAAAAAATCTGCCGCCCTTCGTCATCGCGGCGGAGCGCAATTGTGTTTTCGGACTGAATGTCGTCGGAATGCGCCGCGCTGGACTTAGCGCTAATGATCGAGACGAAATCAAGCAGGCATTCAACCTTGTCTATCTCAGCGGGCTGAACACATCGCAAGCACTCGACAAAGCAGCGACGATGACGTTTGGCGCGCCGGCCCGCGAGTTTCTGGATTTCGTCGCCAGGTCAAGGAAGCGAGGCATTTGTCCGTTGAAGCGCGGTATGGGCAATGACGTGTCGGTCTAACGAACAAGCAGAATGCCCGCGGCACCAAGCTCACCCGCCCTGCACCGGCGGCATGATTGAAATTTCTTCGCCGGACTTCAGCTTGTAATTGCGATCGACAAATTCCACGCCCGCGCCAATCAAAATGTTTTTGTCATGCCCACGAAGCGCAGGTGCCTTTGCATAAATCTCTTCAAGCAAATCGCGAACAGTCGCGCCTTGCGGAAGCTCAGGCTCTAACTCGTGAACTCCAACGAGTTCACGCAACTGCGCATAGAATTGCACTCGCACTTTCACTGGTCTCTTAGCGCCAAAACACTTCACATGAAGAGCAAAAAGGTCACGAGATTTTCGTGACTGAATAAACCCTTGATGTCCTTTGTGGACGTTGTGCGAAATACTGGGACCATGAAAGCCAAGAGGCACCAGCCGCCGATGAGGCGGACGGCTGACTAGAGACCGCCGCTGCTTGTTTGTCCCTAATGACCACGTATGCATAAGATGCTTTCGCTAATGCGCGTCCACCACGACCAACTCGAAGTGCGCAGCCACGGCAAGGGACTCTACGAAATCACCGATGACGTGCAGTCAAAAATCGACAAGAGCGGAGTGCGAAACGGGACAGTCACCGTTTTTGTTCAGCACACCAGTTGCAGCATCGTCATCATGGAAAATGCCGACCCCACCGCGCAACGCGATTTGGAAAAGTTTTTCGACCGCCTCGTGCCGGAAAATGCCGATTACTTCACGCACGATGCGGAAGGCGGCGACGACATGCCATCACACATCCGCATGGTTCTGACGCGCACTAGCGAGACCGTGCCGGTTATGGACGGAAAAATGCAGCTCGGAACGTGGCAAGGTATTTTCCTTTTTGAACATCGTCGCGCATCGCATCGGCGAAACGTTCTCATCACGATCATGGGTGAATGACTATAGCCGCGGTCAATGACCCCCGTGCCTGAGATTCGGCGCTCAAGGAGCGCCGCTACAGAAGATCATAAATCGCGTCCACCAATCGCAGCGATTTCTCGTTCGGCAGAACCGATTGTTCCATTTGGTTCATTACGTACGCGAATGCGATCTTGTTTTCCGGATCGGCAAAGGCGTGGGCGCCGCCCGCACCGGAATGTCCGAAGGATGTTGCGGATGGTCCGAACATCGTGCGTGCTGCATCTCGTGAGTCTTTCATAAACCCGGCCGAGAATGCCGTCGGAATTTGAAAAACACGGTCGATGCCCTCTGATAATGTAGTTGTCATCCATTCGATCGTTTTTGGAGAAAAGAAAGTCTGCCCATCTAATTCTCCGCCGTTGGCGAGCATGGAATAGAATTTCGCAACCGCCGAGGCGCTCCCAATCCCGCCGAACGAAACAATCGGCTGCGCCCGGATATGCGGATCATTCATCTTGCTTATGACGTTCAACCCATAAGGCGACGTAAAGGTCTTTCTCGCTAACGTACCGGGCGTAACGAGGTCGCGATAAAATTGCGCTGGCTCTGGCGGCTTGCCACTTTTCGCAGCATAAATCGTGGCCACTCGCGAATTCTCCTCTTCCGGCAAACCGATCCAGAAATCGAGTGCGAGCGGCCGGGCAAAATTTTCCTGCCAATAATCCGACAGCGTTTTTCCAGTTATGCGTCGCATGAGCTCGTCGAGAAGAAATCCAAACGTGCGCGCGTGATAGCCATGCGCAGTTCCCGGCGGCCACAAAGGTGTTTGCGCCTCCAGCGCCCGAATCACTCCGTCGTAAT
>QHOX01000182.1 GCA_003219465.1 Verrucomicrobiota bacterium
ACACCTAAATCAATAAGAAAGGCATCATGGACACACAACAAAATCCAAACGAACCGGGCAAATCCACCGGACCCGGAAAGCAAGGCGGACAACAGCAAGATCGCGAGAGACAGGAGCGTGAACGTGAGGAGCGTGAACGTCAGCAGCGCCAACGCGAAAAACAAGGCGGGGGTCAACAGGGCGGCGGTTAGCGAGGCGGACGATAAGACTGGTTTTCTCGGAACCAGACGAGCGGCGGGAGGTAAATCCCGCCGCTTTTTTTATTTACGTCCAAACATCCTTCTAAAGGCGAAACCATTTTGTTATGCCAGAAGAAGAACCAATTGAACGCGCGCGCGAGGATGAGCGCGAAGGCAAATCGCCCAGCACTCAGGCAGGCGAGTTTGTGCGCGAAGAAATGGAACACATTCGGGAAGGCGAACACGGTGCCCGCTCGCCAGAGCAAGCGATCGCCATTGGTCTGTCCAAGGCGCGGCGGGCCGGAGTAAAGTTGCCGCCTCCAAAACGCGGCAAAAAACGAACAAAGCGCCAGGCGAAACGTGATCTTGCAAAGGGTCGCGCCGGACGCCGCAAAAAGCCTTCTCGAAAACGCGCCCGCGCAACGAAACGCGCGCTTAAACGCGAGAGCCGTCGCTCAGCATCAAGGCAGGCATTGTCGAGACACGCGAAGCGGGTGGCGAGGCAACGCTCTGCACGTTCGCGTTCGGCCGCCGCGAAGAAAGCAGCGCGCACACGGAAGCGCCGGCGCTGAGATGCTACTGTGACTCGCGGCGCGCGGAGGTCGCATGCCCAAAGAGAAGAAGCTTCAGCCGCCGCAGCACCAGCGACGGCAACCCGGCCGCGAACACAAGATGAAGCCGCGGCCGCAAGCCGAGGACGAAAAGCATCGCGGCAGCGGCAAATTGCAAGACAAGGTGGCGATCATTACTGGCGGCGACAGTGGGATCGGCCGCGCGGTCGCCATCGTGTTTGCCAAGGAAGGAGCCGACGTTTCAATCGTTTACCTCGAAGAACAAAAGGATGCGAATGAAACCAAGCGTCTGGTGGAAGAACACGGAGGTGAGTGCCTCCTAATTAAAGGCGATGTCGGTCAGGAAGAATTTTGCCGAAAAGCTGTTGCTCAAACTGTAGAGAAATTTGACAGAGTCGATGTCGTTGTAAACAACGCGGCCGAACAGCACCCGCAGGATTCGATTGAAAGAATTACCGAAAAGCAGCTCGAGCGGACATTTCGGACAAACATTTTCTCGTTCTTTTTCATGGTGAAGGCAGCCATGAAGCATCTGAAAAAAGGCGCTGTAATTATCAACACGACTTCGGTCACTGCCTACAAAGGTAGCGCGCATCTGCTCGATTACTCTTCAACTAAAGGCGCAATAACCTCTTTTACACGCTCGCTGTCGCAGGCGCTGGCCGGGAAATGCATTCGCGTCAATGGCGTCGCGCCGGGGCCTGTCTGGACACCACTCATTCCATCGACGTTCCCAGCCAAAGAGGTCGAAACATTTGGTTCCGATGTTCCGCTGGGTCGAGCTGGACAACCCGAAGAAATCGCGCCGAGCTATGTGTTTCTCGCGTCCGCCGATTCTTCGTACATGACCGGCCAGGTCTTACATCCAAATGGTGGCACCATAGTGAATGGCTAAGAGCGAGCTATGCGAAGGCCTTTGGTCGACTGACCTGTTCGCTGGGCGATATGACAACAAAAAAACAACGCGCCGCTGCGAAGCGGAACATTAAGAAGGCAGCCAAAGCTGCACGGCGAAAGAGAACGATTGCGCATTTGTCGAAAAAGACGCGCACAGCCCTCGGGAAGGAGGGAGCCAAGGCTGCACGAAAGAAACGAATCCGAACAAATTAAAGTCGATTCACGTTCTGTAACGGTTTAATCGCGATCGGCGTTCGAGTGGAAGTAAAGGCAAGTTTCTAAATCACAACGCCTGATGCCTCGTTCCGCTAAAAAGAATCCGCTCAGACGTTTCTTCTCAGTCCTTGGACCGGGTCTGATCACCGGTGCGGCGGACGATGATCCATCTGGTATCGCAACATATTCGATCGCCGGCGCACGATTGGGCACGGCCCAATTATGGACGGCATTCCTAACCTGGCCGTTCATGGGCTGCGTGCAGTTCATGTGTGCGCGGATTGGAATGGTGACTGGCCGCGGACTTGGCGGCGCGCTCCGGGAGAAATTTCCGCGCTGGGTGCTGATCATAGTCGCCTGCGCGCTGTTTGCAGCAAATTCGATCAACGTCGGCGCGGACTTGATCGGCATGGCAGATGCAGGCGAGATGCTGACCGGACTAAACTCCCATGTTTTGGTGTTGCTCTTCGGAATCGGCATCGCCTGGGCCACGATCCGGTGCCGTTATTATCAAATCGTGATGATCTTGAAATGGCTCGCGCTCTTTCTCTTTGCCTATGTCATCACCGCGTTTGTGGTGAAGCCCGACTGGAAGCTGGTCCTGCACGATACGTTCCTGCCTTCTTGGCCGAAAGGACACGCCGCCTGGCAGAATCTCGTGGCCCTGCTCGGCACAACGATCAGCCCTTATCTATTCTTTTGGCAATCCTCGAATGAAGTCGAGGACGAGAAAGCGATGGGCCGGCGCATGCTGCGGCAACGCGAAAGCGCAACTAAGCGCGAGCTCATCGATCGCCGACTCGATGTCGGCATCGGCACGTTCTTTTCAAACTTCGTCATGTATTTCATTATTCTCACCACCGCGCTGACATTGCATCGGCATGGAATAACCAACATCGAAACTTCCAAGCAGGCCGCTGAAGCGCTTCGTCCGTTGGCCGGTCCGATCGCATATTTTTTATTTACCGGCGGCTTGATCGGCGTGGGCTTGCTGGCTATCCCGACGCTTACCGGCTCAGCCGCCTACGCCTTTGCCGAAACGTTCGCCTGGAAGGAAGGCTTGGATCACGGCTTCAAGGGAGCGCGGGCCTTTTACAGCGTGATTATCTTTTCCACAGTGCTTGGCATCGCCATGGATTTTTCGAGAATCAATCCAGTAAAAGCGCTCTTCTGGACCGCGATTGTCAATGGATTGCTCGCGCCGTTTCTTTTGGTCGGCATTCTGATCGTGGCGTCAGATCGCACGATCATGCAAGAGCAGCCAAGTCCGTGGTTGTCACGGATCACGGTTGGAATCATTACGCTTGTGATGTTCAGCGCCGCGATTGCGATGTTTGTCCTGTAAGGGCGATCGCGCTTTATCTCCGGCCACCTTTCCTTCCACCTTTCCGGGAACTTGATTTGCTTCGCTTTTTCCCGCGACCTCCCCCACCCTTCTTCCGTCCACCTTTGTCTGATTTATTTACCGTTGCCCATGCGCGGCGTTCAGCTTCTTTGCCGCTGACGCCGCGCTTTTTATAGCCTCTTTCAATCTTTGAAGCCTTCCGTTTCTGCTTGGACGTGTATTTCTTCTTGCTTCCTCGTGCCATGGGTTACCTCCATCTCAAGCTTGTTGAGATAAGAACGGATTTCGCGTGCCGACTGGACTTAATTCTATCTTCGCAAGATCAACATGCCTGCTTGGAAGTCTTGCCCGGGAGTGGAACGTTCAGACATGAATACGTTCTCACAATTGCTTCAAATGTTGCTTGGAATCGGCGTGGAACCAAAGGAGTTAACATTCCTACAAGTTTCAGTCCGCGGCGTAATTGTTTTCATCGCGGCTCTAATAATGGTGAGACTAAGCAGTAAACGCTCGCTTGCAGAGAAGACGGCGTTCGATGCTGTCTTGGTGGTCATCATCGGCTCGATGCTGGCACGCGTCATCAATGGATCAGAGGCTCTCTTTCCGACGCTGGGCGCAGGATTCGTTCTGGTGTTACTGCACCGGCTTTTCGGTTTGGCGGCCTATTATTCACATATTCTTGGGATCCTAGTTAAAGGACAGCCGGTAATGCTCGTGGAGAACGGCAAGATCCAGCACAAAAACATGTTTTGGAACCATATCTCCAAACATGATCTCGAAGAAGATATGCGCCTCGAAGCGAAAACCGACGACCTGTCAAAAATACAAGTTGCCCGGCTCGAACGCAGCGGTGACATCAGCTTTATCAAACCGAATAGCGTCAAGCAACAGGCGACGTAATTGAAACTGTGACATCGTTTGCTCAACGGTATTAATTCATTGAGAGGAAAACGACATGTCTGAACAAAGCTTAACGACTACTGACAATCGCACCGGCAAATCGTACACGTTGCCCATTGAGAATGGGACAGTGCGCGCGATGGACTTGCGACAGATCAAAACTGACGCGGACGATTTCGGGCTAATGGCCTACGACCCTGCGTTGATGAACACCGCGGCCACCAAAAGCGCGATCACGTTTATTGACGGCGAGAAGGGAATTCTCGAATACCGCGGCTACCCGGTCGAACAACTTGCGGAGAGATGCAACTTTTTGGAGGTCGCGTACCTGATTCTTTTTGGCGAGGTGCCTAACGACAAGCAGTTGGCTGCGTGGAGCTACGACATCACCCATCACACCTTCGTCCACGAAAATATCAAGACGCTGATGCAGGCGTTCCGCTACGACGCACATCCAATGGGAATGTTCATCAGCACGGTCGCCGCGCTTTCAACGTTTTATCCCGAGGCGAACGAGGTAAACGACGTTGAGAATCGCCTGGTGCAAATCAAACGCCTCATCGCCAAAGTGCCGACGATCGCGGCGTACACTTTTCGGCACAATCGCGGCTTGCGTTATGTCTATCCCGACAATGACCTGAGCTACACCGGCAATTTCTTGAACATGATGTTCAAGATGACAGAAACCAAATACACGGCGAATCGTGCATTGGAACGCGCGCTGGACGTCCTTTTCATTCTGCACGCCGATCACGAACAGAATTGCAGCACCAACGCGATGCGCGCGATCGGCTCAAGCCGGGTGGATCCCTACAGTGCGACGGCCGGCGCGGCAGCCGCGCTCTACGGCCCGCTACACGGCGGCGCGAATGAAGAAGTGCTCAAGATGCTCTCGCGCATCGGCGACGCGCGCAGTATTCCCAAGTTCATCCAGGGCGTGAAAAAGGGGGAAGGCAGGCTGATGGGTTTCGGCCATCGCGTCTATAAAAATTACGATCCACGCGCGCGCATCATTAAACGCGTGGCAGACGAAGTATTCGAGGTGACCGGACGCAATCCGCTGCTCGACATCGCGCTGGAACTCGAACGCATCGCGCTGGAAGATGAATATTTCATCTCGCGCAAACTCTATCCGAACGTCGATTTTTATTCCGGCATTATCTATCAGGCCATGAGTTTACCGGTCGCGATGTTCCCTGTGATGTTCGCCATCCCGCGCACCGTCGGTTGGCTGGCACAATGGCAGGAGATGGTCACCGATCCGGAGCAAAAGATCGCGCGCCCGCGCCAGATCTTTGTCGGACACCCGCGCCGCGCGTTACCAACGGAACACGTTTAGCTACGCGACGACTTCGATCTGAGGACGGCTACACCGCAGCCGGAATGGTCAGGGACACGGTAAGCCTCTCCTCACAAATTCGTGAGGCCTGTGAAGTTCTATTGATCGTTCAGAACCGTCTGCGCTGCAGGTTTGCTTAGTTCAAGTTGCGCGCTCACCTTTTGCAGGCCCGAAGTAAGTACTGCAACGTCCTTCTCCAATTGCTCGACCTTGCGGTGCTCTTTGAGGAACTCGTTGAGCAACATGGCGTTCACCGCTTCGTAGCGAACACTGTAGACTTCTCCTTTGCGATCCCGAACCACTAAATCCGGATTCACCATCGCCACTTCGTCAGCAATCAAGCCAAATTGCGGTGTCCCTTTGCTGTCGTTTTATACTGGAAGGTTACTGGCTTAAGAGCCAAGATTGCTTCGCTTGTTTTATCCATTGGCCTGATCTCCTTCTTGAACCGCGCTGCGGACGCAACCGTGCCAAGTTGACCGTTGCCATCTACCACGACTGTGTCGCCTACTACTGCGGCCCCGCTAATGCCAGCGATAAAGGTGGCCGCATGGATTCCAGTCGTGCCGATGCGGATCGTGTTGGCCTCGGTCATCTGCCCAGGATTACCGATATAAATATTGTCCTTGCCGAGGGTGAGCGTGGTTCCGGCACCATTGCCCAAAGCGATATTGCCGCTGCTGTTCTCCCCCTTGCAGTGGTCAAGCGCCAAAGACCCGATGGCCGTGTTCTGATTGCCTTTCCTGTTGGCCCCAAGCGCATCCTTCCCGACTGCCGTGTTGTAGCTGCCGGTAGCGTTGTCGTCGAGCGCATCATCCCCGACTGCCGTGTTGTAGCTGCCGGTAGTGTTGTTAAAGAGTGCCACAGTACCATTGGCCGTATTGGCGCTGCCCGTGGTGTTGTAAAAGATGGCCGTGTTGGACTCGCCGATCGTGTTGAATCCGAGTGCCGACCATCCCGTGGCCGTGTTGTTGCTGCCGGTGGTATTGTCTTGGAGCGATTGTTGACCGATAGCCGTGTTGAAGTTGCCGGTGGTGTTGACTTGGAGCGCGGCAAAACCAGTGGCCGTGTTTTGGACGCCGGTCGTGTTCAAATAGAGCGCAGTGAAACCCACGGCTGTGTTGTCGTCGCCGCCGGTGTTGCGAGAGAGCGCAAGAAATCCGATAGCGGTGTTGAATGAGCCGTCCGTGTTGCTAAAAAGCGCGTTGTAACCCACGGCTGTGTTGTCGTCGCCGCCGGTGTTGCTGATGAGCGCATCGTCCCCTAGGACGGTGTTTTGGCTGGTTAAGCAGCCTTGTTGGCAAGTCGCTCGCGCCTGCGGCGAAAGCGCGAACCAGGCGAGCGGGATGAGAAGGAACGCAAGCCGCAAAGGCGACAGGTTCATCGAATTTCTTGTGAGTGAGGTTTTGGTTTTCATAAGCTTTCTGTTCCCCGATTGGTTAATTGTGCGGCTGCAAGCCTGAACGAAGGAAAAAGGCTCTCGGGAGAAGCGCCCCCTCCCGGATTCAGATCTTTGTGTCGGCAGCGAGAGTGGTAAAATGTTGCCCGGCTTGTCAATGCAAAAAGCCGGCGCCTCGAATTGCCGATTCAGCTCAACAAACGCAGTCGGTATCTCATCTGTGTGCACAACGAACCGCTTTTCGTCGCCACGGTCAGCGTCAACAATCCAGATTGTTCGCCTCTCGTAATCTACGGATGAGATCCAGCTCAAACTCCAACCGGTTTTCTTGAAATTAGGGAAGATTACTGTGACACATTCGGTTTCCCGTAGTTTAGCCACGGACGCGTTCCAAAACTCGAGTAAATATCCACAACACGCGACTGGCCGGGTTTCGCCCGCCAGCGCATGAGTGCCTGAACCATCACTTTGTCTAAGGCAGGAACGGCATTGCCTTTCACATTGGAGAATCGCTCATCGTAGATTGCGGTAACCGTAAATCCTTTCAAGATGGTGACCTGAGTGACGGCAGCCTGGGTATCAACAGTGAGGCGGTACTCTGCGGCCAACAACCCAAAATTATCGCCGTGCAGCCTTTGCCCTCTGAAAATGTTGACGAGGAATAGAAATCTCGCTTCGAATTGGCGATATGAAAACAATAACGACTGGATTGACTCTG
>QHOX01000183.1 GCA_003219465.1 Verrucomicrobiota bacterium
AACTCCGAAAAGGAGCGTGGCTCCCACGGAGCTTTACGCTCTCAACTATCCGCTCTCCGAATCCGAAGGCTGGTCATCGGAAAAAGTTTCAGCTAGGGTTTCGCCTCACAAATGGCTTCGTTGGTATCCAAGAAGGTAATCGTGTTGAAACCGGAGAACGAAGACTCCCTACGGAGAGCACAGAGAATACGGAGTTGGGGAGCCAGAGTAATAGATTTATCAAAAAATTTCCGAATTACTCTTTCTTTCCTCTGTTTCGGCGAGGCCGCGAAACCAAACTCACGCCTCCACACAGACGGGCAAGCTGCGTGCTACGTTTACGGTTTCGGTGGTGGGGCGGGTTTTGCGGCTTCGCCGGGTTTCGGCGGTGCGCCACCTGCGGTTGCAGGTCCACCGGGAAGATCTTCATCCGGAACGGCGAGTATGTCGTGTTTCGGTGAATGATTCAGCGTGGCTAGCGAGTTCTTTCCGCAGCGCGGCAATTTGTTCTGCTGTCACCGGGCCGGCGCTGTTGCCCCATTCGCTGCGTTCGTATGTGAGAACGTCGGCAATTTTTTGGTCGGTCAAAGTTTTGTCCCACGGTTGCATAACGGCGGTGCCAAATTGTTGGCCTTTAACTTTGACCGGGCCTTGCAAACCTTTGAGAACAATCATCGCCGGCCGGCGCGAGCCGCCGGTCGTAAATTCTGAGCCAGCGAGCGGTGGATACTGACCGGCCACACCAAGGCCGTTGGCCTGATGACAAGTCTGACAGTTGGCTGAGAAGATTTTCTTGCCGCGATCGCGCGGCGAAAGTTCGGCTTGTTCGCCACCGCCTGGTCCGCCTGCCACTGCTTTCTTCGGTGGAGGTGGCGCGCCCATCGGATCGAGTCCGCCGCTGGTGAAATTTCCAGAGTAACGGCCGAGGTACGCGCCGCCGAAGAAAATCGCCAGGCCATAAATGGCGATCAGCCACATGGAAAGCGGTTCGGCCCCTACGCGCGGTTCGCGTTTCTCGCGCTGCACGGCTGCGTGCACCTGTTGGACGTCGGCCAGTTCGCCGTAATCCATTCCCTGCCCTGTCGGCGGCGGCGTTTTCGGTTCGTCGTTCATTGCGTCATTTTTTGGCAGGAACAGGCGATCCGGCGGCTGCTGGACTGGGCGATGCACCCTGGGCCGGCGGCGCAGGTGATGCGGCAGGTGCCGGTGCGCCTCCCACTAATTTGGCTTCTTTCAACGGATGCGATTGATTGAGACCCATTAAATAAGCCACGAGACATTTTGCATCGTAACTGGGAACAACCTCCCAGCCTTCGGGTGGCGCATCGGACCCGGAAAGTTGCAGTGCATCGGCAGAACGCTCTCCAGCGATGCGTCGTTTTTCGTAAAGAAAACGGTAGGCGGGCATGTTGGAATCGAGATTGATGCTGCGCGGTGCATAGAGATGCACGTGATGCCACGCGGCGGAATACATCGGCGGCAAGCCAGCGGTCTGGATCGGCCACGGCGCGCCGGGAGTTTGCGCGGTCGGTGCAACAGGGCTGCTTCCGCCCGGAGTGGCGTTTGCCATTTGTACAGGTGATGGCGAAGCGACGCCGGTCCGCTGTCCCGGCGGCGCGGGTGATGGGGCCGACGATGTTGCCGCAGGCGAAGTTGCCGGTGACGGCGACGCTGCCGCTGCTGGAGCCGGGCTCGTTGGTGCTTTTGCTGGCGGTGAACCGGCTGCGGGGGATGGCGCCGCCACGGCTGGGGGCGGCGGACTAGAGACCGCCGCTCCTTGTCCCGCTGGACTGGCTGCTCCAGCAGGTGACGGAGATTCCTCCGGCGCGGGTGCGCGCGCACCGATGTTTGCGAGGTCCTGGCCCATTCGCATTTTTCCGAGGAACACCGGCCGATCGAAAATGTAATCGCGCGGTGCGCTGCGGCGATTACCCCATTTGCGCTCGATATCGTCAGCGGCGTAATCGGCACGCACCTGCTGACTGTGGCAATAAACGCAGCCGTTGGCCGCGTAGACTCGGGCGCCCCGCTCGAACATTCCCGATTGCGGCCGTGGATAAATGTCCGTTCCCTCTTCGTCGGACTCGGGATTGAGATTTCCGATTTGCCAAGTCGGGATCACCGTGAGCCCTATCCACGAAAAGGCGAACGTGCCGAAGATTCCGAGGAAGAGAGGAGCGAGCCCTTTCATCAGTGGCCTCCGGATGTCTCAGCTTCAACCGGATTGAGAAATGTTGGGACAGTCGATGTGCGGCCCAATCCCAAAAGCATGAGACCGAAGTGATAAGCGAAAATAAAATGCGATACGGTCAGCAAAATGCCGGCAAGGCTGCGTCCGCGAAGATATGGCAACGCTGTTTCAATGCTTTCGTTGAATGGCAGCGCCGGGTTTTCAAGATTCCCGCCTTGAAGAAAACCGCCGGCGAGCAGCATGAGCGTCATCAGTCCGACGCCATAGGCTGATGCCCAGAAATGCAGTTTGATCAGCGACGCGTAACGCCATTCACGGCCAACCAGTCGCGGCACGATGTAATACATCGAACCGAAAATCACCATGGTGAAAAATGCGTAAAGACCCAGATGCGAATAGGCGATGCTCGCCTCAGTGAAATTGACGTAGCTCGCAATGGACCGGAGCGAAATCAAAACGCCAATAACGCTGAAGACGGTATAAGACATCGCTCCGAACACGGTGAACCGAAGTGTCGGGCTGTAACGCATGAGCGGAAAATATCCCTGCATCGTCATGTGATGATTCAGTCCCACAGTAGCGACAGGAATCATCGTCAGAATCGTCGCGGCGATGCTCGCCGTGATCATCCATGCCGGAAACGGGCCGTCCACGAGTCGCGTCATTCCCGTCCAGCTCGAGAAAAGCGCGTAGCTCCAAAAACCGATCGTTGCCAGGTGATAACTGTAAACGGGACGGCCGATCACTTTGGGAATCATGTAATACGCGGTGCCGAGAGCGATCGCGCCGAACCAAAGAAACAGCAGGTTATTTGCGTACCACCAGCCGACCGCCGATTGCAAAACGCCCTGCACTGGGACGACAAAGAGCATCAATTGCCCGGCCGCATAGAGCCACGGGAACCAGAGGAACGCGCCGAGTAAATACCATTGGGTGATGTAAATTTGATCGCCCCGCCGATGCCGGAACATGAACACCGCCCAAGACGCCATAAGCGTGTAAGCGATAAACAGAATGACGGAGACGTAACGCGGAAACTCGAGCCATTGAAAACCGGTGCTATCGCCGAGCAGGATTGCGCCCACACCGATCAACACGCCGACGTTCCAAAACGCGGCACCTGCAACAAGCAACAGCGGAAACCGCAACGTCGTCCGGCACAATCGCGCCATTAACCAAATGGCCGTACCCATACCGGCCATTGATGCCCAGCCGTAAACCATCACGTTCATGTGCGCGGGCCGCACGCGTCCCCACGTGAGGAAACTGATGTCCCCAAGCAGATCAGGCGAGTGCAGTTTCCAGGAAACGAAACCCGCCAGCAGAGTGCCGAGAATCAGCCACGCGATCGCTGAGGTATAAAACATCAGCACCGGCACGCGCGTTGATGCGTCGATGTACGCGCGTTCCAACTGCTCCATGTCGCCGGCAGCAGCGGAGACGGCCGGCTCTTTCAGTGGAATTCCGGTGGCGTTCATTAAAGAGTTGAAAAGTTAAAGCGTTGAAGCGTTAAAGCGTGGAGTCATGGTGTAGTGGCTGGTGCGGGAGAAGCGGGTGCCGGTGGCGATTGTTGAGTTGCGGGAGGAGGCGACGCGGCGTTTTGTCCGGCGGGAGATGCGGCGGGCTTACTCGGCTGAGCCGGCTGCGCGGTGCCTGACTGCTGAGAAGCAGCTGGCGCGGGCGACGCTCCGGCGGGAGCTGCTTGCTCTGCTGGCGTAGCGATAGGACCGGCTGGCGCCGGTTTTTTTTGCGTCAGGTCGGCAACTGTGAGTTCCATCGCGCGATCGATCGGGATACGAGCAACGCCTTTGTTCTTATCGACCCACGCGTAAGTAGCGAGCTCCTTCTGGTTTTCTTCCCGCAACGTCTTCAGCTGTTCGATCCGCTTTTTTGCACGCGTTTCTTCGTAATCCGTTCCGCGCGGCGATGGCCCAACCACCGCGAGCACGATCACGCCAAATAGAACGAAAAGACAAACGATACCCAGCCATGTGGAAAATGGCGTTGGCGCATAGGCAATCCTGCGAGCTGATTCGAGTTCGGCCATTTCAGTTGACGGTGGTGAGAGATTCAATCAGGCGCGGATCCCGGACCGGAAACAGTGAGGTTTTGGGCACCAGTCGCAAATAAACAAAACTAAGGGTGGCACCAATTGCGACGAGGCAAATCAAATCCCAGATGCTTACGTGCACGCCCGTCCCGTGTAATGCAGGTAAAACAATCAGGTACATGTCCAGCATTTGCATAAGAAGCATCCAGCCGGCGAGGATACTAAGCCGGTGCGGATTTTTCTTGATCGAGCGCATTAGCAAAATTCCGAACGGCACAAAGAACCGACCGATCACCAGAAGCATGCTGAGTGCCCACCACGATTGCGTATTTCGCGTCAGGAAAAATTGGGTCTCCTCCGGGATGTTCGCATACCAGATGAGCATGTACTGACCAAAACCGATGTAGGCCCAGAACACGCAGAACGCGAGCATCCATTTCCCCATGATATGATAGTGCTCGAGCGTAACGATGCCCTTCAGATAACCGGCTTGTCGCAAAGCGGTAATCACAATCACCAGCAATGACATCGAGCTGCCCGCTGTTCCGGCAAAGATGTACACGCCGAACATGGTTGAATACCAGCGGAAGTTGAGGCTCATCATCCAATCGACTGCGCCGAACGTGAGACAAATTGCAAACAGTGGCAGGCTGATGAACGACACCCGGCGCATCCAGATCGTGAACAGCGGATTTCCGTCTTTGTCCTGGCGCGCGGAAAAACGCCGCAGCAATAGAGACGCAACGATCCAGAAACCAAAAAAGATAATCGTGCGAACGAAGAACCAATGAAAATTGAGATACGCGCGCTTGGAATCGAGGTTCGCTTCATGCCCCGGCGGAATGTCCATCCACGAGTAGAGATGGTGGCGCAGCAGCAGGATTGGAATAAAAAGGACTGCCAGCACCCCTAACAACACGGCGATGTTTTCTAATTGACGCCGCACAACCACGGACCAGTCGGCGTCGGTGGCGTGGTGCACGATAGTCCAGAAGAAACAGCCGGCGCAGAGCGTAAAGAAAAACACAAACGCAAACAGCCAGGAATAACTGAATTGGTGCGGACTCACGAAAGCGCCAACGAGGCAAAGCGCCAGGCTCACAATGGCAACCGCGCCAAGCAGAGTCGAAAGCCCAGTGAATCGACGGCTGTCGAAATATTCGCCTTCGGGCATCGGTGGCGTGTGTAAACGCTCGCTCATTTTTTTGTAGGCGGCGGTGGTGACGCTTGCGGTTTGTCCAGTTCAGCACGCTGGTCTTCGGGAACGTCGGCAATCGTCGCGTGCTGGCTGCGCTGCAGTGCACGCAGGTAGGCAATAATAGCCCAGCGATCGGCGACGAGAATGTTCGGCCCGTAAGCCATCATCGTGTTTTTTCCGTTCGTAATGGTGTTAAAAATC
The DNA here is from genome assembly GCA_003219465.1 of Verrucomicrobiota bacterium. GTDB lineage: Bacteria > Verrucomicrobiota > Verrucomicrobiia > Chthoniobacterales > UBA10450 > Udaeobacter. The sequence continues at coordinate 5,620 of QHOX01000183.1, forward strand.
TCGCCGTCAGACATTTTTCGGATCCGGTCGTCCTGAAGCGAGACCACAGTAGCAAGTCCATGCTGTTTAACGATGCCATTGCCCATGGCTGCGGCGCCGTGGCACATCGCGCAAGTGATGTTGAACCGCTGTTGCCCGCGCTCCATCAACTCGCGCGTAACCGGCCACGGAATCCCAGTTCCCCATTGGTTGCCCATTTTGCCAGTGTTGAAGTAGTCGGTGCCGGCACTGAACGCGACGTGTGTGTGGGATTCTTCCGATGCGTCTCCTGACACGCCGGGTGGCGCGGCGTCGGTCTTCGCCCGCGGCATTTCGTAGCCGACGGGCACAGTGCCAGCCACTGGCAAACGCGGACCGCGTCCATCAGCAAAAAAATCGAGCGGCGTCTGTGCGCGCACTTTGGGTTGTCGCACCATGTCAGGGAAAATTTCCGACGGCGGCTGTGTGCTTTTCTGCCCGCGAAAACCGAGAACAGCGACCATCGCGATCGTGCACAGGATAAAAATAACGAAGAACCCGCGGAGCATATTTAGTCCTCGTGCACGATGGTGATATGCTCGCCGCCGGTTTGCTCTAGCAGCTCGTACACGCCGTTTTCCGTGAAGCGCGGGTCGCGAGCTTCGATTGCCAGAAAAAATCCGTCATTGGTCACGCGGCTGAAACGCTCCCAGTTGAACAGCGGATGGTTCCAGCGCGGCAAGCGATTCATGATTTGCCAGGCAAAAAACGCCGAAAACGCAGCGAACAGCACTGTCAGTTCGAACATGATCGGGAAAAACGCAGGAACAGTGAAAAAGCCTGTGGGCTTACCGTGCACATCGAGCGGGTAGAGAAACGATGACGGACCAA
>QHOX01000127.1 GCA_003219465.1 Verrucomicrobiota bacterium
TTCTCATCGCGCTAACGCTCGGCTGCTTAGGGCTTGCGCCGCAAGCGCGAGCGGTTTGCCAAGAAGGTTGCTTAACGAACGACAACACTGTTCTAGGTGACGATGCACTCGTGAACAACACCGGCAGCAGCAACACGGCGATTGGTTTTAATGCGCTCTTGAACAACACCTTCGGCAACTCCAACACGGCCACCGGTTTTACTGCGCTCATAAGGAACACAAGCGGCGGCGAAAACACGGCCACCGGTTCCCAAGCGCTCAATAGCAACACAACCGGCAACTTCAACACGGCCACCGGTGTTAATGCGCTCCAGTTCAACAGCGCCGGCAGCGACAACACGGCCACCGGTGCCAGTGCGCTCTGGTTCAACACCACCGGCGGTAACAACACCGCGAATGGTCGGTTTGCGCTCTCTGGCAACGGCACCGGCAGCGACAACACCGCCACCGGTTCTTTGGCGCTCGTTTTCAATTCAACCGGCAGTTTGAACACGGCCACCGGTTTCCAAGCGCTCAATAGGAACACAACCGGCATCGGCAACACGGCTGACGGTACTAATGCGCTCTTTAGCAACACTGTCGGTTTCTCCAACACGGCCAACGGTGTAGCTGCGCTATATTCCAACACGACCGGCAGCGACAACACGGCCAATGGCGTTAGCGCGCTCCATGACAACACAACGGGCCTCTCCAACACGGCCAACGGATATTTTGCGCTCTTTAGCAATACCACCGGCAACAGCAACATCGCAATTGGTGTTTCAGCCGGTGTAAATCTCACCACGGGGAGTAATAATATCTATATCGGGAATGCTGGTAGTAGCTCCAGCGAGTCCAACAAGATCCGCATCGGCACGACCGGAACTCAGAGGGCTACATTTATCGCCGGCATCAGTGGAGTGACTGTGCCGGCAGGGGTAGGAGTCATCGTTGGGACCGACGGCAAGCTCGGCACGGTCGTCTCCTCTCGACAATTCAAGGATGAGATCCACCCGATGGATAAGGCCAGTGAAGCGATTCTCGCGCTTAAACCGGTGACCTTTCGCTACAAAAAAGACCTTGATCCGGAAAGCATCCCGCAATTTGGCCTCGTAGCCGAGGATGTAGAAAAGGTAAATCCCGATCTAGTGGCCCGTGACGAGCGAGGAAAACCTTACACGGTGCGCTACGAGGCGGTTAACGCGATGTTGCTCAACGAGTTTCTCAAAGAGCATAAAGCGTTTGTGGAGGAGCGCCGCACTGTTGAAGAACTGAAGAAACAAGTTGCAGCGCTTACTGCAGACCTTCAGAAAATGAGCGCACGGTTCGAGCTGAGGAAGCCTGCATTGCAAACGGTTCAGACTGAACGCTAACAGGTGCACATTTTGCATAGCTTATGAAAATTAGGCAACGCCTGACATTTCTTCTTGACGAGCTGCCAGGATTTTTTCCAAACTTCACGGTTGCTAAACGGATCTGAATCAGGCGGAGGACTTCCCCCGCTAGGTTCTGCGCCCCTTCCGGACCCGCGAATCGCAGAATCAATGCAGCGGGGAAAAAGAAAGGAAGAACCATGAATCCACTGCCTCAGTCCCAAAACACAACAATTCTGCCAGTTCTCATCGCACTAACGCTAGGCTGCTTTGCGCTTTTGCCGACGGCGCGAGCACAATGTAGTAGTAGAGACGGCTGCGACCTCAGCAACTTCAACACGTTCCTGGGTGATAACGCGCTCGTGAGCAACACAACCGGCGACAGCAACACGGCAGTCGGTTATGTGGCGCTCTTTAGCAATACAACCGGGTTCCAAAACACGGCCATCGGTTCTAATGCGCTCTTTAGCAACACAACCGCCTCTGGTAACACGGCCACCGGCTCCTTCGCGCTTGCGAGCAACACAACCGGCATTGGTAACACGGCCACCGGTGATAGTGCGCTCACTTTCAACACCACCGGCATCCAAAACACGGCGATCGGTGATGGTGCGCTCGAACGCAACACAACCGGCAGTAATAACACGGCCATCGGTAATGTTGCGCTCTTTAGCAACACAACCGGCTTCGATAACGCCGCTGCTGGTCTTGGTGCGCTTTCTAGCAACACAACCGGCAGCAGCAACACGGCCAACGGTTATGGAGCGCTCGCCAGCAATACAACCGGCATCCAAAACACAGCCAGCGGTTCTAATGCGCTTTTTAGCAACACAACCGCTTCTGGTAACACGGCCACCGGTGCCTTCGCACTCTCTAGCAACACAACCGGCTTAAATAACACGGCCGCCGGCCTTAGTGCGCTCACTTTCAACACCACCGGCAACGAAAACACGGCCACCGGCACGTTAGCGCTCGATGCGAATACAACTGGCGGTGCGAACACGGCGACCGGTGCTTTCGCACTCGAACGCAACACAACCGGCTTCAGCAACACGGCAATGGGTTCTGAGGCGCTCACTTTCAACACCACCGGCAACAGCAACACGGCCACCGGTCTTCTAGCGCTGTTCAACAACACGACCGGCGTCGAGAACACGGCCAACGGGGCTAATGCGCTTTTTAACAACACAACGGGCAACAGCAACATCGCTGTGGGTAGCAGTGCCGGTATCAATCTCACCACAGGAAAGAACAACATCTATATCGGCAATGCCGGCATTAGCTCCGGTGAATCCGCCAAGATCCGCATCGGCACGACCGGCATTCAGAAGGCTACATTTATCGCCGGCATCAGTGGAGTGACTGTGCCGGCAGGGGTAGGAGTCATCGTTGGGACCGACGGCAAGCTCGGCACGGTCGTTTCCTCGGCTCGTTTCAAGGATGAGATCAAGCCGATGGACAAGGCTAGCGAAGCGATTCTTGCGCTTAAACCGGTGACCTTTCACTGCAAGCACGAGCTTGACCCCGACGGCATCCCGCAATTCGGGCTCGTGGCCGAGGAAGTTGAAAAGGTCAATCCGAACCTGGTCGTGCGCGACGCAGAAGGAAAACCCTACACCGTGCGCTATGAAGCGGTGAATGCGATGTTGCTCAACGAGTTTCTCAAAGAACACCGCACAGTGGAGGAACAAAAGGCGACTATCGCGCAGCTAAAATCTACGGTTGAAAAGCAGGAAGCGACAAACTCCGAGCAGGAAAAGCAAATTGAAGCGCTTACGGCGGGATTGCAGAAAGTGAGCGCCCAGCTTGAACTGAGCAAACCTGCACGGCAAACGGTTCTGAATGTTCAGTAAGCGGCAACACGGGTTTCCGAGAGAGGTGGATCGTTGCCCGCGTCATCGTAAACGCGAATCAGGGCATCATTGCCTTGGAGATCGACCAGCGGAACATTGAGCAATGAAAGCACGACTGGTCAAATTTGGCGAGATCGAGGTCGGGGGGAAGCGGTACACGCATGATGTGGTGATCGACGGCGGCAAAGTGCGGAAACGGAAGAAAGGACCTTCCAAGCAATTCCGCGAAAAGTTTGGCCACACGCCGCTTTCGGCCGGGGAAGAAATTCCTTGGGGAGGCAAGCGGCTCATCGTTGGAACCGGCGCCCATGGCGCGCTTCCGGTAATGGACGAAGTCCTAGCGGAGGCAAAACGGCGCGACATCGAGGTCATTGCGGCGCCCACCTTGGAAGCCTGTCAGCTGCTGGAGGAAGTGAAGAAGGGCCAAGCGTACGCCATCCTGCATTGCACGTGCTGACTGGGATTTGGAACACCGGCATCGTAAACGCGGATCACAGCATTGTGTGAACGGCTGCGAAACTTTGCGTAGCCGATTGCGTCCAGTTCGCCGGAGACAAGCGACCGTATGGCAGCACGTCGGAAATCAAATCAACGCCGCGATGATCTTTGCGCGGGCGGACTTCGTAAACGTGCATCGAATGCAATTAGCGACCTACCAATCCTCGTTCAGCTCCGTCAACGTCGAACTCGAACCACGCGTGAACCTTCGCGGTAAAAAGAGTGCCGCGGCAAGCGGACGGCGCCATAGAGAATTTCTGTTCTAATGGGACATTTCGTAGTAAAAGACGGTTGGCCAAACCCCGAATGCGTTACGATTTCCTTATCAATGGTGTCTGCCTCCTCGGCTGGATCCTCGTGCTGTGGCCAGCGTTCTTCCATTTGATTTCGAAAGCCGGATGGTTATCGCGGCGTGAAAAAATCTTTACCAATTTCGCAGGGCCCGCGTTGAAGCGCTATTTCACCCTCTACTTTCCCTCGCTTAAAATCGAGGGAGAATCCGACGCTAAACTCGCGGAGCGGTTCAAAAAACATTACGGCTGTCACTACGGGCGCCGGCACTTCGTCATTCCTTTGTTTTTGCTCGCGGTGATTACCGGGCTTGGTATGTGGGGGACGGCGGAGACTTTAAAGACCTGGCAAACGCAGCACGGCGCATTTGCCTGGCCGCCAATTATTCTTAGCGCAGTTCTCGGTGGATTTACCTGGGTTGTCGCCGATCAGTTGGACCGACTCCGCCGGCGCGATTTAAGTCCAGGCGATATTTACAATGGCGTCTTCCGGTTCTTAATCGCGGCTCCGTTCGGCGTTGCGCTGGCCGCGGTCGCAAAAGACGCTGTTGGAATTACGATCGCGTTTCTCATTGGTGTTTTCCCGACAACCACCCTTTTTACGATCGCTCGCCGCATTGCTTCAAAACGCCTTGATGCTGAAGATCCGGCAGCCGGAGAACGCGAACTCGAAACATTGCAAAATGTCGGCAAGCAAAATGCCGAGCGTTTTTCTGATGAAGGTGTGACGACGATTGCCGAATTGGCGTGGACGGACCCAGTCGATTTGGCGGTGCGAACAAATTTCGACTTCAATTACGTATCCGATTGCATGAGCCAGGCGTTGCTCGCGGTCTATGTGGGAGAAAACATCAAAAAGCTGGGGCTCTTTTCTCTCCGCGGCGCTATGGAAGCCTCGGCAATGATCCAAGACATTGGGGAGGATATCGAAAGCGCGAATCCATCTCCGGAACAAAGAGACGCTAGAACAGCGCTGACTCAGGCAGCAGCGGCGTTGAATATCGATCCAAAAGCGTTGCGGTACACGCTTACGGCTATCACCGAAGATCCCTACACCGAGTTTATTTACCAAATTTGGGGGAAGGACGTTGAAAAAGTTGCCACGTAGGAGGCCGCGAAAACGCTCGGAGTCCCTCACCCGCTGCCTGACCCGCTCCGGTGGGTCAAACGCAATCCTGCGTGAACGTCGCGCGGGGGGATGGGGTCATCAGAACCGAAGTCAGACGCCGAATCGGGGCAGACGGGCCGTTTTCTATTGGTAATCGGCGGGGAACTGAGAATCGAACGACAAGAATGGACGATGTCTGACTATTCGGTCTGACTTTGACTTTTCAGACCAGCTTTTTCAGACTCATTTTCATAGGTAAAATAGCGGGCAACGGGAATCGAACCCGCATGGCCAGCTTGGAAGGCTGGAACTTTACCATTAAGCTATGCCCGCGTCGGCTGCTTAATCAACAGTGCCAAGTGACGAGTGACTAGTCAAAGCGATTGCGCGGTCGCAATCGCTGTTCAGCCGCAGCTACTAACCTTCAAACGCGCTCGCGACCAAGGTGGCGTTATGGCCGCCAAACCCAAAGGAATTATTGAGTGCGACACGCACTTTCTTCTCGCGGGCAACGTTGGGCGTGTAATCGAGGTCGCATTCTTCGCCCGGATTTTCCAGGTTGATAGTAGGCGGAATTACAGAGTCGCGGATGGCCAGTGCGCAGGCGGCCATCTCTATTCCACCGGCGCCGCCTAACAAGTGGCCGGTCATCGATTTCGTTGCGCTGATCGAAACCTTGTCCGCATATTCACCAAAGATTTGTTTGATGGCACGAGTTTCGCAGAGATCGCCGATGTCGGTGGAAGTAGCGTGCGCGTTGATATAATCGACCTGCCCCGGCGAGATCCGCGCGTGGTCCAGGGCCAGCTTCATAGCCCGAGCGGCGCCTTCGCCATCCGCAGGCGGCGCAGTCATATGATAAGCATCGGCGGACACGCCGTATCCCGTGACTTCACAGTAAATCTTTGCGCCGCGCGCCCTGGCATGTTCCAGCTCCTCCACGACGACGACTCCTGAGCCTTCGCTCATCACAAAACCATCGCGGTCCCGGTCGAATGGCCGCGAGGCGCGCTCGGGCTCATCATTGCGCGTGCTGAGTGCCTTCATGGCTGAAAATCCTGCAACACCGATCTCAACAATGGAAGCCTCAGCCCCGCCAGCGAGGAAAACATCGGCGTCGCCGAATTTGATAATTCGCCAAGACTCGCCAATGGCGTTGTTGGAGGTGGCGCAAGCGGTAACGATACAAAGGTTAGGACCACGCAGGTCGAAATCCATCGAGATCACACCGCCGGCCATGTTGCTGATCAGCATTGGAATGGTGAAAGGCGAGTTTCGTCCTGGTCCCTTCGTCAACAGGACCCTCAACTGATCTTGCAACGTTTTCAGACCCCCTTCACCCGTGCCAACGATCACGCCGAATCGGTCGCGTTCTTTCAGATTGTCTATGTCAATTCCGCTATCCGCCACCGCCATTTTTGCTGCGGCCATTGCCAAATGCGTAAAGCGGTCGGTACGCCGCACGTCTTTTGGATTTTTGAAGAATGGCTTAGGATCGAAATCGCGGACTTGTCCGCCGATTTTGCAATCGTAGCCAGTGGTATCGAACGCGTCGATCGTATGAATGCCGCTGACGCCGTTCTTCAGATTCGACCAAAACGTCTCAAGGTCGTTACCAATTGGTGTGACAACGCCCATACCAGTGATGACTACTCTGCGCTCGGGCATGACGATATAGAGTAAGGGTGAAACCTGGAAACGTCAGCTGGTTCCCATGCCGACGTTTTGCACAGTCTGGAAGAGTTTTCCTTCCGTCCTGATCGAAGGCGCAATGATGATTTCAGTTTGCTGGAACTCAGGAAGATTGCGTGCGCCTACGTTGCCCATGCAAGTGGTGATTGCGCCGACGAGATTTTGGCTGCCGTCGTCCACTTCGGCCGGGCCGAATAGAATTTGCTTCAACGAACCGGTCGCGCCCACCTTGATGCGCGTGCCACGAGGAAGATTGGCGTGCGGAGTAGCCATGCCCCAATGGTAGCCGCGTCCTGGCGCTTCGAGTGCTTTCGCAAACGCGCTGCCTACCATGACCGCGTCCGCGCCGCAAGCCAGCGCCTTGCAAACGTCCCCGCCTTTGCTCATCCCGCCGTCGGTGATGATCGGCACATACCGCGATGTTTTTTTGAAGTAAGCATCGCGCGCTGCCGCGCAATCCACCGTAGCAGTTACCTGCGGAACCCCGAGTCCCAGCACACCCCGCGAGGTGCAAGCCGCTCCGGGTCCAACACCAACCAAAACCGCAGCAGGCCCGCATTCCATGATCTCGAGAGTTACGTCGTAACCAACGGTGTTTCCGACGATCACAGGAATGCGCATCTCGCGACAAAATTTTTCCAGATCGAGCGATTTGTACTCCGACGAAATGTGACGAACGGTGGAAACCGTGCTCTGCACGACGAAAACGTCCGCGCCAGCTTCTTGGGCGATCCTGCCAAATTCCGCTGCGCGCTGAGGAATCGAACTCACCGCCACTACAACACCGGCATCCTTGATCTGGCGCACACGCGCCGCAATGAGATCTTGTTGGATGGGTTCCTGATAAATTCGCTGCAGCAGCGCAGTAATTTCCGATTTACTCGCTTCCACGATTTTTTGCAGGACTTCCTGTGGGTTCTTGTAGCGCGTTTGCACTCCTTCCAGGTTCAAAACGGCAAGCCCGCCCAGTTTGTTCATTGCGATCGCGAAGCCGACATCGACGACTCCGTCCATCGCGCTGGCGAGGATCGGAATCTTCAATTCAAGCGGTTCCGCTGCTTTGCGGGGCAAACGAAAGGTGATGTCCACCTCGTTCGGGTTGACCGTCACGCGCCCGGGCACAAGCGCGATCTCGTCGAAACCATAAGTCACGCGCGCCTTTCGGTTTCGGCCTATCCACATTCCCATTTTAAATGTTCTCCATCCTGAATCGTTCGTTCAAACTTCCGCAGTGCGGGCACCGTGGAAGCAGCGCATCCGAGCGATCCTCAAATTCGAACGCGCAAATCACGCAACGCAACCGGTGCTGAAGAGACCGTCGCTCTCGCCGCCGGCGGTTCCATTCTCCCACTATCCAGAATAGAAACACCGCCGCAAGAAAAAGCAGCAGATAAATCGTGACAAGAGCAGCGAGACTGACGCGAATCACGGCGTGACGCTGGCTGCCGGTGCTTGCTGCGGGCGTGCGACGTCGCTGCCCCATTGGATTGTGGCGATACCCCAAACGAGATCAGACCCTGGTTTGTTGCCGCTTTGTCCGTTCTGCGAGAAACGGCTACGGACGAGCTGCAAGCGCGCTTGTTCGTCCAGTGCTGGATCACCCGAGGAGTTGATCGGAAAGCAGTAGCGAATTTCACCCAAATCGTTTACTGCCACGCGAAACCGAAGTGTTTCAGGTGTTTCTTCGTTGGACGCTGCGAAGCCGGATTGTGGCAAGGTCGGAGCCCCAAATTGATCGAGTTCTTTGGAAAAAAAAATGTATGTCCTGGCGATGCCTCTGGCGGAAGCAGTCTTCCGGGTGACAGAATGTACGGCACCTGGCGGCCGGGAACTGGGAATCCTGAGATCCGGCTTCAACGGTGGAAGTTCCTTGAGAAGTGGTTTTACCGTAGAATAGAATGGCACATGCTCAGTCTTTGGGAGGGCGCCAAGCCTTGCCCCCGGTGCCGGATTAGTTGTAAAAGCAACCGCAGGATCTTCTGCGTCAATCCAACGAAGCAGCGTTCGGCCTTCTTCGGAGTCGGGCGTGATGAACGTGATGCGGGCCGGCGGAGGCAGAACCGATACCGGCGTCGGGTAAACAATTTGGAAGACATAAAAGCACAGGGCGTGGGCTACCAGCGACAGCACCAAGAAAACCGCGAGCATAGTCTTTTGCCGCTGAGGGGAATCCCAGGTGAAGAGAAGCGGTTCGGCGGCAATCTCGGAGCCAACCCTGTTCATCGTGGCGGAGTGGCAGCGAGTGCGACCGACGTGATGCCGTGTTCAAGCGCAGCGTTCGTCACTTCAGCGACTATTTCGTAAGAAGCAGAACGGTCAGCCTTGATGATGATGGATTTGTCCTTGCGCTTGGCTGCATCGAGTAATGTCCCAAGCTGCTCCATGGTAACTCGCTGGTCCTGAAAATAAATCGCGGGAACCGCCCCGCCGGTGATACTGATGATTTGCTGGTTGCTCTGAGGGCCGAGCGTAAAACGCGAGAAGGGCATCGAGATCGAGATGCCTTGTTGCAGGATGAAATTCGAACTCAGCAACAGGAAAAAAGCGAGCAGGAAAGCGAGATCCACAAGCCCGATCAGCAAAAGCCACCCGAAGTTATAGTTTGTTGTTCGGCTGAGTTTCACAGTTAAACACCTTAGGAATTTCCGGCTAGGGAGCCGACCAGATAAAGCCGTTCGCTCTCAAAGGTCCTGCCGTGCTTCAATCTCACGCATCGTCTCATCAGGTTGTTGGAAACTGATGATGCCGCTGATCGGCCGGCTTTCGGTCAACATGTGGACAATCTCAATACCTGCGCGCTCCATGTCATGCATGATGGTATTTACGCGGGACGATAGATAACTGTAAGCGACAAATGTGGGCGTGGCTACAACGAGCCCAGCTGCAGTCGTCAGCAAACTCTTGTAAACGCCACCGGAAAGCTCCGTCACCGTCGCATAAGCTCCGCCTGAGGCGATCGTTCCGAAAGCGTCGATCATCCCCGCGACGGTCCCAAGCAACCCGAGCAACGGCGTCAGGAAAGCAATTGTAGCAAGCACAGGAAGAAACCGCTCTAGTTTTGGTACTTCCAGCTGCGCCGCTTCCTGCACAATGTCGCGTAATTCCGCTCGAGGCGCATCGTGGCGAATAATCGCGGCATGAATTACTCGTGCCACCGGGCCCGGTGTGCCGGCGGATTCGTGCAGCGCCTCAGCGAAATTGCGACGACGGATTAAGTTCGACAATCCTTTCAAGAACTCGCCCACATGGATTGTCGCGCGATGAAAATAAAAAAGACGCTCCGCAAAAACAGCAATTGAGATAATGCTGCCGGCCAGAATCGGCCACATCAATAACCCGCCTTTTTGGATGTAATCAATCACGCCAAGTTTGTACCTCTCTTTGCGCGCTGTGGCAAGGGACTTTCCCCTGTTTGCCTTGTCACCGTGGGCCTAGCGTTTTGTAGCGGTATAAATTGTGACGATCCCTCCGGTCAAAGGTTCAAAGCTTGGAGAAACGTACCCGGTTCCCCGCATCAATTCGCACATTGCGTTGCCACTCGGAAACTCCTCGATTGAATCACCGAGGTAGTCATAGGCTCTTTTCTTTTGTGTTAGAAACGAGCCGATCAATGGCAGACAGCGATGCAAATAGAAGCGATACGCCGCACGCAAGATTGGCGTTTTCGGCAATGAGAACTCTAGCACCAGCAGGTGACCCTTGGCGTTAAGCACGCGCCACATTTCAGTCAGTGCCGCTGAGCAGTTTTCCAGGTTGCGCAAGCCGAAGGCGATAGTGACGCAGTCGAACGAGGCATCGTCAAAGGGGAGTTTCATCGCATCGGCCAATACCACCCGCCGCACACCTTTGCGCCGCGCAAGCTCCAGCATTTCCGGGAGGAAATCGACGCCGGTTAGTTCGGCGTGCGGCAATTTCTTTTGCATGGCCAGCGCTAGATCTCCCGTGCCAGTTGCAAGATCAGCGATCGTATGTGGGTGCCAGCCGCCAACGATCTTAGCCGCGCGCGCTCGCCAGTAGAAATCGATGCCGCAGCTCAGCACATGGTTTGCGAGATCATAGCGCGTCGCAATGGACCCGAACATTTCGCGAACGTGCGCAGGTTTGATACTCATGTCAGCATTTCATTGAACGCCAGCGCGCATTTGTTAAGGCGCTCTGTCTTGTGACTCATGGCATAGCTAACGAGCTAACGTTGAGGAACAAGACCGGGAACTCGCCATAAAAATTACTTATTGCCATACGCGGCAACTACGGCTATCTACCGTCATGGACATATCTGTTAAAGATCTACAGGAAGCGATCTCAATTCGCCAGCAAATCGATAATCTGCAACGACGCCTTTCCTCTCTTTTGCGAGGTGCACCTCAAAGGCCAACCGCTCCCACCGCCCCCGGACGCTACTTCTCGGCTGCCACGAGAGCGAAGCTTTCGGCAGCCGCTAGAGCTCGTTGGGCAAGGACGCGAGGCACTGGGGGAGCAGCTCCTGCCAGGAGAAAAGGTCAGCTCACACCGGCCGGCCGAAGGAGGCTTTCCGAGCTAATGAAAGCTCGTTGGGCGGCAAGAAGGAAAGCAGGAGGAGCAAAGAAGGCTTCGAGTCGGAAAAAAGGCGCGCTTACACCTGCCGGCCGAAGGAGGCTTTCCGAGCTAATGAAAGCTCGCTGGGCAGCCAGAAGGAAAGCCGGCGCGAAATAAGCAACTGCGGTCGCTACCAGCATCGAGCAGCTGGTAGATTGAAAGGGTCGGTTGTACGACGACACCAACTGCTCGCGAGAGGACTCGAACCTCCACGGGTTGCCCCATACGGTCCTGAGCCGTACGCGTCTGCCAGTTCCGCCACGCGAGCAAAACAGCGCGGCCTTACAATGCGAGGGCGGCAGCGTGCCCGCAAGCTGAATCGAACAGATTCCCGGCGTAACTCAGCCCGACCGTTTCTTGCGCGCGCGTACCTCTAATTGATGCGCTTTGCGCACCTGTCCAAGGGAACGCAAGAGATCGGCATAATTGGACACGACAATGTCGTAATCTTTCGAGGGCTTATCCTCGACTCGTTCCCAGCTCTTGAGTGACGATTGATAGAGTTCCGCCGCCTTCGCATAGTCACCACGGGAATGATAGACCACCGCCAGATTGCATTTCGACTGAGCAATGTCGGCGATAGGGCGCGGTTGTAGGTTTTCTCTGATCGCCAAGGCCCGAAGATGTAATTTCTCAGCTTCGGTGTATCGGCGTTCGTTGGTGTAAAACACCGCCAGATTGTTCAGTACGGATGCCACATCAGCGTGATCAGGGCCGAGTTGCTTCTCATAAATCTCCAAGGCACGCAGGTAACACGGTTCGGCCGCCTTTTGCCGGCCCGACTTGCGCAGAATCAGAGCAACATTGTTCAGCATGGTTCCGATATCTGAATACGGGATGTCTTCGACCTCGGTTCCAGCAGCTATTGCTTTCTGGTAAAAATCGATCGCTTCTTCGGACTGACCAAGACTATCGAAGAGTAGGGCCAGTCGTCGTGCCGAGCGGTAGATCGCGCGTTGATCTGGCGGAGTCCCCCTCTCCAGGATCGCGTGCGCTTTCAGCAAATATGCCTCGGCTCCAGCGTGATCTCCCTTTTGTTCGAGCAGTTGGCCCAGTTTCTCAAAGCTCGTGGCGAGTGCCGTCTGATTCCCTTTGAATGCGCGCCTGGCAACTTCAAGCGCCGTTTCGGCGACCCGAATTGCCTGAGGCAGGCGATTAGTGGCGCGCAGGTTGTCGAGCTTCTCGTTGAGGATGGCCCATAGCTTCTCTTCACCTTTCATCTGATCACCATCCCTCGCTTAGTTGGGTAACTAATCGGGTGGCGAGGTCCTCGGTGGCGAGCGGCAAAGCTTGTCGTTCGTCTGTTGTTACGTCGCTGCTGACGAAGAAACTGGTGGTTCCGGTTACTTCGCCGGGACCGGCCAGCTTTTTGCCGTCTCGTGTAGTGAGCGAGTATTTTACGCTTAGCGCGAGGTTAAATTCCGTTGTGGCGAGCACATTTCCGCGCACCGAGCGCGCCGGCAAGCGGTTGATGCGAGAAATCTCTCCACTTAAGGTGGCGTCTGCCTTGTCGTCGCTTGTAATCTGAAACGTACCGTCCTGTTGCAATTGTTTGATCACCGTATCGGTCACCAAAACTTCGACGCGCGGCACGAGCGTGCTATTTTTAAACGTCGGCACCGCAATGGTGTGAATGTCCCGCAGATAGTACGGCTTTACCGGTCCGACGTGATATCCAAGGCAACCGGAGATCGCGAGGCAAAGGATTGTCGCGAGTGGGGCTTTCAAGGCGCCGGTGAGGCGGACTCTTCGGGGGAGGCCGATGCTCCGGGAGCGCCGGAAGGATCGGAGCTTGTGCTCGTGCCCGGCAGAGGCAACACGGGTTCAGGCGCAGTAGTGGTATCCGGCGCGAGCGAAGCCGGCGGCGGAAGCGAGCTATCGCCTTCCGATGCAGGCAGGGGCGCTTCGTTATTCGGTGCACCTGGCCTGGCGGCTCCAATGCCGGCGGTTCCACCTCGCTGCGCTTCGGCTTTTTTCTTTGCGTTCTGTGAAACCGCTATGGCCGGCTGCAGCGCCGCATCGCCGAATTTGGCGCGTAATTGGTCGATCCGCTTCTTCGCCTCGTTGCTTTCCTCTGATCCCGGCTGCTGCCGAATCACTTCGTTGTAGTATATGACGGCAGCGCGATAATACTTTTGCTTATCGTAAAATTTCGCAACCTTGAATGAATTGTTTGTCTGTTTGTGCTCAAGAATGTCGAGATTCTTGCGCGCCTGCGGTGTTTTCTCGCTCTTGGGATAGTGGAAAAGAAAATCCTGGAAAGCCGTTTTCGCGTTTGCTGTGGCAGCAGCGTCGTTTGTGCCTAACCGCGCCGCCGTAAACCAGATGTAGCCGATTTGATACTGCGCATCGGCAGCGATCGGCTCGTTGGGGAACTTGTCCACGACCGCCTGGTAAGCCTGGATGGCGGCATCGTTCGCTCCCTGCTTCTCACGCGCAAGGCCAATATTAAACTGTGCTCGCGCCGTGTATCTTCCATATGGCGCGGTGCGAACAACATTAGCGAAAATAGTCACCGCACGATCCAACGCCGACGCGACGGGAATCCCCAACAGCTTCAACTTCTTGCCGTTCAGATAAATCTCACCAACTCGGAACTGCCCCTCGATCGCGTCGTCAAAATGTGCGCTGCTCGGATATCTTTCGACCAACTGAAGATAAGAATCGGCTGCCGGTGTGTATTGGCGGGTCTGTTCCTGTAATTGAGCGGCGCGATAAAGAGCGGCGGGAGCCAGCGCGTCTTTGGGGTGCCGTTTAACAATGGTCTTGTACGCTCTGATCGCGCGTTTGAGATTGCCTTCTTTTTCGGCAGTCTGCGCGATCTGATAGACCTCGGCCGCATTGCCGCTTATCGCTTCCTCGCCCGGCGGCACGTACTCCGCCTTTTGGCCCGGTCGGAAAATGATCGAGGCCCCGCTAGGTTCGGGTACAAGAAACACTGCAGCAATGAGGACAAAAACGACTCGAATAAGGAATTGCATTCGGGTGTGGCAGGGTAGTTAACTTATCCAGCCCGTCAAGTTTTCAGCGCACTCTTCTCTCTCGATGTGACATCTTTTCCGACGGACAAAACCGAATAATCTCTCGATTCCCATTTGAATCTAATAGACCAGCAAAAAATCCGCATCGGCTCGTGCGCCTGGAGCTTCGAAGACTGGCGCCGTGTCTTTTATCCACACGATTTACCAGAGTCTCACTGGCTGGAATTCTACGCTAACTATTTCCCGACGGTTGAGGTGGACTCGACGTTTCACGCTGCTCCGGCGGAAAACAGCGTTCGTCGCTGGGCCGATATGACTCCAGCGAGTTTTCGGTTTACCTGCAAGCTTCCCCGTCAGATCACGCACATCTGCCGTCTGCGCGATTGCGCAGCGGAGCTAAATTCGTTTCTCCACGCAATCGAGCCACTCGGATCAAAGCTCCAGGTGATTCTCATTCAGCTCCCGCCTTCTCTGACCCCGACCGGCGGCAAGCACGCGCTGCGCAAATTCCTCGTTCAACTGCCGCGGGATTTCCGGTTTGCCGTTGAGTTTCGCCACGCGGGCTGGCACCGGCCGCAGTTTATCCGGCTAGTGGAAAAGTACCGTATCTCCTGGGTCTGGGCCGATACCACTCCACTCAACGAGCGAAACCTTGCACCCTTCGAATTTCTGCCGTGCACCACTGATTTTCTTTATCTGCGTTTGCTTGGCGATTACGCAACCAAATATGACGTCGGCGGCGGCCACATCCATCGTTACGAAAAATTACTCTGGAAACGCCAGGCCGCGCTGGATAGCTGGTCGCTGAAAATTCAGCGGCATCTTGCAGACGTGCGCAGTGTCTGGGCATTTGCGGGCAATCATTTCGAAGGGTTTGCACCCGAGACGTGCCAACGTCTCGCCCAGCGTTTGGGCTTCGATTTGCCGCTACCGCCGGAAACACAAAAGGCGTTTTCTCCAGGGAGACAGTCGCAGCTCGATCTACAGTTGTAGCGGCACCTCGGCACGTTTGTGCTTTTTAAAAATGCAAACCTGGCGAACGCCGAGTTCAGCCATCTTGTGCGCGAGGTTCACAAAATTTTCGCCAAGTTGGACGTGTGAGTGCGCGTCGGAGGCGGTCGTAAATGGAATCCCCCTCTCCATCGCCAACTCGATGATTGAATCGCTAGGATAAAGTTCGTTCACCGGTTTGCGCCAACCGGCGGTGGAAAGCTCAATCGCAAGATTGCGCGCACGAATAAATTCAAGTGTCTTATTGACCAGCGTACGGATGTCTGCCGTCGGGCGATGTCCATGGATTTTGATCAGATCCAAGTGGGCAAGACAGTCAACCAGCCCAGTCGCAATCAGTTCGCGGAGACGGCGAAAGTACTCGGAGTACATCGCGTCAATGTTCCTGCCCTCCAATTGCGCTGCACCATCCGGTACGCTATCGAACATCTGATCGGCGCGTTCCAGGAAATGCACCGAGCCGAGAACGAAATCCAGCTTGTCCCAATTCTTTTCGATCCATTTGCGGCCAGCCGGTGAATGGACAGGATCGTTATCCAGCTCGATGCCCGCGCGGATCTGCAAATCGGGATTTCGTTCCCGCAACCGATCGATTTCATGAAAATCGATTCCGGCGTGGTAACGATCGTGATCGGTGAAAGCGATATCCTTTAACCCCAATCTCCGCGCCGAATCGACCCAGGGCTGGAGCAACTCCGGAGTGTATCGCTGCACTCGATGTCCCTGCGGGTGCATGTGGTAGTCGGAAAAGAGTCGATAGTGTGTAGTTGAAAGTCGATCGACGCCCACGTTCAGCTCTATCAGTTATTAAATATCACCTCTCCAGCTCAAGGCACCGCTAGGAACTTTTCGCGAATGCGCAGCTCCAGAAATTGAGGAAAGAAAACCTCGGCGACAAAAACCTTGTTGGGCGTTAGCTCACGTGTCGAGATCGTTTCGTTGTACTCGATCCGCTCGGACGGGTTAATTAAAATTGTCGCAGGTTTTTCAGCGATCGCGTGGTTCTCGGACCACTTTGTCAGGATCCCGCCCGCAGAATCCATGAGATAGATTTCGATGCGCTGACTCGTCGGAAAGTCGAGTGTAACGGGGCGTTTGGACAGATTTGCCAGCGTCACTTTCACGCTGAGCTGACGGACTTCAGATAGCTTGACGGTTTGGGGAGTGATTTGCAGATCGAGAGCGAGCCCACGTAGCCGTGGATCTTTGTATTGCGGAACGACGTTTGGAGAAAACGGATGCAGAATGCGGCTCAACCAACCCCGTTTTCGCCCCGGCGTGGGCGTGGGCGTAACGTCCTGGCCGAACATCGCGCCAGCCACAACTGTCAGAACGAGCAAAAGAAGGCAGCGCTTCATGGGCCCCTAAACAGCGCCGAAACTTTTCGGGGTTGCAAAATTGCTGTCAAACCCTTTATGAACTCGCGAATGTTTTCGCAGTCAATCGGCATAAGAACCGTCTATGTATTCGTGTTTTGTCTGGCTTTTGCGCTGACTGATGCACCAGCGAAGCAACGACACTGCACGTTTCGCGTACATGCGCAAGCGAACCCTCAAGATACGGATGTGTTCTCAATGTCCGCGCACGCGACGTCTTCCGGCAAAGACATTACCATCCAAAAACTGCCGTGGATTACCGAACGCGATGTGATGGCCTTTGCTCCATACCCCGCCCAAGGCGGGACCTTTGGCGCATTGTTTCAGCTGGACGAGCACGGGCGCGTCGTGCTCGATACCCTGAGTGTCGAGCGCCGGGGCGGCTTTCTGTTTGTATTCATCAATGGCCGAATGATCACCGAACTGCAGATCGACAAGCGAGTGTCGGACGGCAAGATTTACATTCCGTCCGGACTAACTGCCGCGGACATTGAGCTAATGAAGAAGCAGTGGCGCTTGATCGGGCAGCGAAAGCATTAAGCGGTTCATCGTCCATGCGACTATTGTTCGCCGGAGTTGTTTTCGTCCTCATTTTCTCTGTTCCGATGACAATTCAGCCGGCACAAAATCAGGGTCTCGATCTTGTTCTGCCCACGGACAATGATGCCCTTTTTTCGGGAGACGGCCCTGCTTTTTACCAATATGTCGACCGAGACTACAACGGCGTGAAATCGACACCATGGGAGGGCGGCCAATATGGCTTTGTCCGTGATCCGAAAAGCACCCGGGGAGGCGTGGTTTACACCCGGTTTCACGAAGGAATTGATATTCGCTCCGTGCACCGCGATGCAAATGGCGAGCCGCTCGACGAAGTGCGAGCCATTGCCGATGGCGAGGTCGTGCACGTCAATCTCGTACCTGGCTACTCAAATTATGGCAAATACATCGTAATCGAGCATCGGTGGGACGGCTCGAACTACTATAGTTTGTACGGACATCTCAGCTCAATCTCAGTGCAGCCTGGGGAGACGGTGAGGCGCGGTCAGCCTATCGCCGTGATGGGTTACACCGGAACGGGCATAAACCGCGGACGCGCACATCTGCATCTGGAATTGTGCCTGATGTTCAATCGCCAATTCGAAGTCTGGTACGACACATTTTTTAGGAACGATCCCAATCGCCATGGCCTCTACAACGGGATGAACCTCGCCGGTCTCGATGTGGCGCGCCTGTATTTGGCGCTTCGAAAGAATCCGGCACTCACCATTCCCGAATTTCTCACCGCGGAAGAGGCGTTCTACAAGGTCACCTTGCCGAAGGCGCGGCATTTCGATTTGCCAACACTCTATCCATGGATGCTTGCAGCAGGAAAACGAGGTGGATCATCATGGGAAGTCTCATTCGCCCGTTCCGGTGTCCCATTGAGAATTGAACCAACCGACAAACGCGTAGCGCAGCCCGAAGTAAGCTACATAAAAAACAGCGCGGCGGAGTGCTCCTACCTCACCCGCGACGTAGTTTCCGGCCGCGGAGCAAACGCGCATCTCACGAACTATGGCGTGCAGTTGATGCGCCTGCTGATCTGGCCGAATTAATACGTGCCGAAAGTTTCAGCAGGACGTCGGTGTGCCTTGCGCAAGCGCGACTCCATGTGGGATTGCGCCTTGCACAAAGCTGAGACATTCCACAGCGCCGCTCGGCTTGCCTGGCAGCGCGATCACCAGAGCCTGATCGACGACCGCGGCGAGGTTGCGTGACAGAATGGCGTCGGGCGTAATCTTCATCGATTCGGCGCGCATCACTTCTCCGAATCCTGGCAATTCTACTCGCATCACGGCACGAATCGCTTCCGGCGTGACATCACGCGGGCCGATACCCGTGCCGCCCGTCGTCAGAACCAAGCCGCAGCCTTGCCTGGCAAACGATCGGATCGTTTCTTGAATCCGGACCATTTCGTCTGGCACGATCGCTTCCGCTAGAACGTGCCAGCCAATCTTTTGCGCGATTTGTTTTAAGGCTGGCCCGCCGAGGTCGTCGTAATCGCCCGCGCTGGCGCGATCAGAAATCGTGATGATACCAACTTGTATTTGCATGCTTGTACCGGCGTTTCTATGAGCGCCGCGTTTTTTCGCTCCGGCGATCACAGGCCGCCGCCACACGGGTTTTCGTCTTCTCAAACAATTGTACGTTGGAGATGATCATCTCTTTGTCCACTGCCTTGCACATGTCGTAGATGGTCAGCAACGCGACGGTGACGCCGACCAGTGCTTCCATCTCGACTCCGGTTTGCGCAATTGTCTGCGCAATGCATTTCACCTCCGCACCATCCTTTGAAGCAATAATCTCGATATTTACCTGGCCGAGCGGCAAAGTATGGCAAAGCGGAATGAGCTGCGCAGTTTGCTTGGCGGCCTGAATCCCGGCAATGCGCGCGGTCGCGAACACATTGCCTTTGGCGATTTGATCACTTGCGATCAGCTCGAGCGTTTCCCGTTGGAGCCGAATCCTTCCGGATGCAACGGCTCTTCGCTTGCTCAGCGGCTTCGCCGAAACATCAACCATTTGCGCGCGTCCATCAGTGCCGACGTGAGTGAGTCTCTTCATTTTTGGTCTGCTTGTCATTCTGAGCTTAGCGGAGAATCTCCGATCGGTTTTTGCACCAACGCAGGGTGAAATTCAGAGATGTTTCGCTTCGCTCAACATGACAGGCAAAAACGAGCCCATGCTCGAGGTCATCCGCCAATCGCAATCATTTTGCGATTGGGCTGGTAATTGTTTCGAAAATCGTGTTCCCGCGGCTTTCGATCGACCACGTTAACAAAAAACTGCTTGAGCTCTTCATCGCTCGCGCCCGCCCGCAGCGGTCCCATGATGTCGAACTCCAAATAACTGCCAAGACATGGGCGCAACTTTCCATCGCACGTGAGCCGAAGCTTGTTGCAGTTCTCGCAGAAATGCATGTTCGTCATCGCCCCGATGAACCCTATCCGCTGTGCCCGTCCCGGAATCTGATAGTAGGTGGCTGGACCATTCGTTCGAAACTCCGTCTCAGGAATCAGACTCCCGTAAGCCGATTGGATTGACCGTTTCGCCGCCATCACCGACATAAAATTACTCTCGTTTAGAACTTCTGTGGTGCTCACCGGCATCAATTCGATAAAACGAACCAGAAGGTTTCGCTCTGCAGCGAATTCGATTAGCGGCAGCAGTTGATCTTCATTACGGCCCCGCATGAGGACTGCGTTGAGTTTGATTTGGTCGAATCCTGCGGCGATGGCCGCGTCAATTCCATCAAGCACCTGTGCAAGGAAATCCCGACCGGTGATCTGTGAATAAACTGCGGCATCAAGCGTATCGAGTGAAATATTCACCGATTGCACACCGGCATCGCGCAGCGCTTCCGCCATTGTCTTGGTGGGCGTAATCTCGCGTGCGAGCAGGGTCCCGTTTGTCGAAAGACCAATGCTCGTGATCCGGGGGATCTCAGGAATTGGCCTAACAAAATCGAGTATGCCCCGACGTGTCAGCGGTTCACCACCAGTAATTCGCACTTTCGAGACGCCGAGCTCCGCCGCGATGCGAATCAGCCGCAGGGTCTCTTCGTACGTCAAGATTTCGTGGCGCGGCAACCACTCCTGTAATTCCTGCGGCATGCAATAGCTGCAGCGCTCATTGCAACGGTCCGTAATCGAGACGCGCAGATAGGAAATCCGATGGCCGTAACGATCCTGCATCAGTCGAGACGTTACGAGGAACGCGTGGTGAATCAACCAGTCGCATCAATTGACTCGATGTAGCTAAGCCGTATGATCGTCCCACTATGCAGCGTCGAGTTTTATTCTTCGCGCTGACATTCGGGATAACGGCCGCGACACTGATTCTTGTGGGTTGTGCAACCACGGAGACGCGCATTTCGCAACATCCGGAAATGTATCAACGCCTCTCGGCGAGAGACCAGGCATTGGTAAGTCAGGGACAGATTCGCGCAGGCATGACGATGGACGCGGTGTGGCTGGCCTGGGGCACACCCGATCAAAAGATTCCTGACAACATGGGGGATCGTCCCACCGAAACGTGGCTGTATTTACGTTATCAAACGCCTCCCAGCTACGGCGGCCCCTATTATTACGGACCATTCGATTGGTCGTATCTCCCGCCAAAGTTCTCGTATGCCTCCAAAGGCGCCACTTTTTCAAAAGGCAGAGTTGTATTCTTCCAATACGTGCCGCCGCCACCGCCGCTGTAATGCCATTCTGCTCGTTAGTTCGATTCGCCGCTGCCGTGAGGTTCAATGCACGGTTTGACTTGCCAAATTGCTGGTCGGTATGATTTCCTCAAGGCATGAAGCGTCGGTTTATTGTTCGCACATCGACGCTTGCCCTTGCGACCGCCGCCATCGTTCTGACCAGTTGCTCCACGCCGCAAACGCGAATTTCTGAGCATCCAGACCTTTACCAGAGTCTTTCAAATCGAGACCAAACGCTAGCAAATCAGGGGCAAATTCGCATCGGCATGTCACGAACCCCGGTGTGGCTGGCGTGGGGTTCGCCTGATCGAAAAATCGTGGGCAACATGGGCGGCGGCCCGACGGAGACATGGATTTACACTTATTACGCTAGTTACCCATACTATCCGTCTTACGCCCCGTGGGACATCTATTTCGGAGCTCCTTTGTACGATCCGTTTTGTTATTCCTGGTTCCCGCAAAGTATTCCTTATCCTGGCAAGCTGGTCACTTTCGCCAACGGCAGAGTTGCGTCTTTCCAGTACGTGACGCCGCCCTAGCCGATCAAAAATTCTGTCGCGTTATGGCACGCGACGGATGAATATTCCGGCGGGTCTCATCCATGGCTTACCGCTCATTTCGACAGTTCCTCGATACTCTGGAACAAGCGGGCGAATTGAAACGCGTTGCAATCCCGGTCGATACCGACCTGATCATTGCCGAATGGGCGGATCGCGAGATGAAATCGCCCGCCGGCGGAAAAGCTCTACTGTTCGAGCAACCGATTGTGAATGGTAAAAAATCGGAATTCCCGGTCGCTATCAACACGATGGGATCGCGCCGCCGCATGGCCATAGCGTTACAGGTTTCCGACATTGAAGATGTCGCGCGGGAAATTCAGCTCATCCTGAAAGCAAAACCGCCGACAGATCTCCGTGAAGGCTGGAGTTTACTTAAACAAGGAATTCATCTGCTGCATGCGCGGCCGAAATCCGTGCGCGACGCGCCGTGCCACGAAGTGGTGCATGAAATCGAGCGTTGCGGCGATTTTTTCCTGCGCGATCTGCCCATTCTCAAATGCTGGCCGAAAGACGGCGGGCGTTTCATCACTTTGCCAAATGTGCATACGCACGACCCGGAAACCGGTGCGCGCAACGTGGGCATTTACCGAATGCAAGTGTACGACGAGCGCACGACCGGGATGCATTGGCAACTTCACAAGGTCGGCGCGCGCCACGGAAAACGCTACTACGAACGGGGTGAGCGCATGCCAGTGGCTGTCACGCTGGGCGGCGATCCGGTTTACACATTCGCGGCAACCGCACCGTTGCCGGATGGTTTGGACGAATTGTTATTCGCCGGGTTCCTGCGAAGGAAATCAATTGAGCTGGTTCGCTGCAAAACCATTGACCTGGAGGTGCCCGCAGACGTCGATCTTGTTCTAGAAGGCTATGTGCAGCCTGGCGACATGCGCCCGGAAGGGCCCTTTGGCGACCATACCGGATTTTACACTGCAGCTGAAAACTACCCCGTTTTTCATCTGACCGCGATCACGCACCGGCGGGATGCGATTTACCCGACAACGATCGTCGGCAAACCACCAATGGAAGATTTCTACATCGGCGACGCTTCCGTTCGAATTCTTCTGCCGGTGTTCAAGATGAATTTTCCGGAAATTGTGGACATGACGCTGCCGCCCGAAGGCGTATTCCATAATCTGGTTTTTGTAAGCATTCGGAAGCAATACCCGTATCAGGCTTTCAAAGTGATGCATGGACTCTGGGGGATGGGACAAATGATGTTTAGCAAGTACATAATCGCAGTGGACGAAGATTGCGACGTGCATAATACGAGCGAGGTGCTTTTTCGATTATGCGCGAACACCGATCCCGCCCGGGACACAACCGTCATTAAAAATCCAAGCGACTCGCTCGATCACGCACCGAGTGAACAGAACATCGGTTCCCACATGGGATTTGATGCGACGCGCAAATTACCGGGCGAAAACTATCACCGGCCGTGGCCGGAATTACTGAAAATGACCGACGGAGCGCGAGCACTCGTGGATGAACTACAGCGCAAGCTCCGATGAATGTCATTCCTGGCGAAGCGCACCGAAGTCGAGGAATCCCGCGGCAGCGACTTTAGGCAATGCACTGGGATTCTTCGTCGTCATTCCGCTGTCGCTTCACTCCGCTCAGAATGAGAAGTATTGCCTATGGTTTGCGGAAAAGCCGGCCTGTATCAACGTCGCGAGTCAGGCCGCCTGGTGGGACTCCGCGAAGATTGTACACGCGTCCGGTGTAAGGGCTGTAGTAAAGGCCGGGTGTTCCCGCCCACCGCGCAAAAGGATAATCGCCCGGTGGCGGCGGACCATATCGCGCAGCTTGATTCTCTTGGATAATCTTTCCGGTTAAAGCGCCGGCGGCGGCTCCTGCTGCTGCGCCAATCGCCGCATACCGAGCCCGCCCAGTTGCGGCTCCACCGATAATCGCGCCGGTTGCAGCGCCCCAGCCCGCGCCCTGGCCCACGGGGGTGTCACACGAACTCAGAATGCAAGAAGCCAAAGCGCCAAGCCAGGCGGCGAAAACAGTCGTTCTCATAGTGTATTTCCCTTCGATCCTTAAACCGCACGCCCTCGCAGATGTTGCACGCAGGCGGCTTCAACCCACTGCTTTTCTAGCCGACGAGTCTTTTAGGGATAGACAAACACCTTCTTTGCACGCACGTCCACGACTAGCCCGCCGTGATTAACCTTCGAGCAGTCATACTTTTGATAAGGCGGATACGGGCTGGCAACAACTCCCGAAGGATCATGCGGGTCCCGGTTGCCACGCGGATATCCCGAACTGGGCGCCGGATATTTCTTTTGAGCATCTTCTTTCGTGATCCCTTCCGCTGTCATGACCGGATGGCTCGTCCGGGTGTCGATCCCTTGCGCATAAAGCGTTGTGCCGAGCACAAACAGACCGAACACTAATGCCGAAACGATTTTCAGAGATTTCATTTTCATATTTTTATTGTTCGTAAGATTTTCGAAGCCAGGAACTCAGACGGATGCCCGACGCGGCAAATTCAAAAAAGAATTGAACAACTGCGCCGTGATCCAGACTGCCTTCTCCAGCTTGCTTAGCCGATATTCTTTTTCGAAAACACGAAAGTTGTCCAGTTCAATTCGTCGAAGCAGCGCGCGGTAAATGGAGCGCATGATCTCTGCCGGCGCCATCGCGCGGCGATCTTCGGGCGGGAGCTCAGCTACCGCGCGGCTGAAGAATTCACGCGCGCGCGACGCTTCGAAGTGCATCAACTGTAGGAAGTGCTCGTTGTATTGTCGTTCCGCCAGGTCAGCTTCCGAATAGTGGAACCGGGCCAGATCTTCCTGCGGCAGGTAAATACGCCCGGCCTGAAAATCCTTCCAGACGTCGCGAATAATGTTCGTCATTTGCAACGCAAGTCCGAGGTCAATCGCGTATTCCCGGCAACGCGGATTGCGATAACCAAAGACCTCGATGCTGACCAGGCCGACTGCGCTTGCAACCCTGTGGCAGTAAACACGAAGCTCTTCAAAGGTTGGATATCGCACGGTGCTCAAATCCATTTCCACTCCGGCAATAATTTCCTCAAGCATGTTGGGTGAAAGCGAATATTTGTGCATCAATTGCCGCAGATCCCGCGCAAGCAGGGGCTCCTCCGGAGCGCCGGCGCGAAGCATCTGGCGCCATTTCGCCAGACGCACTCGTTTCTCGATGACGCTCAGGTCCGACGAATCTGCTATGTCGTCGACGACACGGCAGAATGCATAGAAAATCGTGATGTCGCGTTTGCGCTCACGGCCCAGGGAAACAAAAGCCAGGGCAAGATTCGATTTGCTCTGACGCGTGATCGTTGCCGCATTCACATTCGCCTTCTCGGAGAGTGCCGAATCAGTATTGAATCCATTTCTCCTGGTGAATTCTGCCTGTTTCGCATTGCCGAAACAGGCACACCCATGAAGCCAAAAGCCAGCCGGTCACCACTCCTCGCAGACACGCAAAAGCTAATTTCCACAGCAAGAGCGCCCCCAACCGATCGGCAATCGCGCCACGCAGAATCGCGTCGCAAACGATGATGCCATAAAAATGGATCCCGCAAATCACCAGAAACCAAGCGAGCCGGCCGACATTTGTTTGGACGAAATGAACGTGCGCGCGCATCGCTTCGATCAACGTTTCGTTGTGCAACGCCAGCGAGATTTGAACGGAACAAAACGCGATAATCAATCCGCTCATGAGAACTCGCGCAATCGGAAGGTAATCGAGCACTCCGGGAATGTTCGTGAAGTACGCGAGCAGCAGCGGCAGGCGGACGATCAACGTGCTGACTGCAACCACAATTCCCGCCCATTCCAACACGTAACTGAACCGCCGCATCGCGAACCGGAACAGTTCGCCCTCTTCAAAGCTGACGCCTTTTGTCCAGGCGAGGCAGACAGTGATGAGATAGACCTGAATATAAACTCCCAGGAGGTATTCGAAGATAAATGCCGTCGCATCCACGGTAGCCGAGATGCGCAGCAGGCCGGCTGCGGGCATAAGGCCACTCCATTCCGGCAATCGCCAGAAAACGATCGGCTTCAGCAGCGACGCCAGCGCGCTCAGCAACAGAATCAAGTAAACGAGGTAACCCCAAAAGCCGTACCGTTTACGCAGTGCGCGCAGCAACGCGGCGTGCAATCCGCGCCAGTTCAGAATCATCAGGACTGCGGCGATTACGGAGAGCGGATACGTGGTCGTGGCGTTATCGAAAATTCCCGCCACGCCTTCTAGCGCAGGCAATAGAGTCTCCCTCCATATCTCACTCAACGTTGGCCAAGCCCATTGCGGCAACGAAGTGATCTGGCTCAGCTCCAAGTCCGCCCAGTTCCGGATTGGCGTGAAAGTGACAAACTGAAAGACGAAATAGCCAAACCCAAGGACCGCGAAGGTGATCCAGATCCGCTGGTAACGCCGTAGGCAGTGAAGACCGTCAACGAGCGCTCGCCGGACCGGCGCAAAAAGCATCATCAGCGCGTAACCACCGCAAAGCCCCAGCCAGCCGTAAACACCGGGCACGGCTTGCCCCACCTCAGCAACAATTCGTATTGGAGGAATGCGAGTCAGAACATCAGACCAGCACTCCATTACTCCATCACTCCGTCATCGGCCTAACGAATAAGTCCCCAATGCGGGTAAAAGGGCCAGTAAACAAACAACCCTCGGCCGACCAGGTTCTCCACGGGGACTGGTCCCCAATAGCGGCTGTCGTAGCTGTTATAACTGTTATCACCCAGGGCGAAATAACCGTCGCGCGGCACAGTGTACCTCTGATCAGGCTTTGAAAGATATTGCTGGCCGAGCGCATATCCGCGATAAGGCGGTCTCGCCGACATCACCCGCTCGAACCCGTAACCCTCGGCCTTTTTGCCGTTGATGTAGAGAAACGGCGGATCGACACGCAACTGGTCGCCAGGCAGACCTGCCAACCGCTTGATATAAAACGGCGGGCCTGAGACCGGGTCCTCGCGAATCCCCGGGATACCATTTGTCCTGAAAACAAAGACATCCCCGTTATGCGGCTTAACAAAGTTGTAACTGCATTTATCGACAAACACCTGGTCGCCGGTGTCGATTGCACCTGTGGCGATAACTTCGCCCCGATGACAAAGCCGACCTGGAAAGACATTGAAATCCTGACGAAGCGTGTCGGGCGGAGCGTATACGAGAAAGCTTTGCCGCTCACACACCAATCGCGAAAAGGTGAAAAAGAAGGCTACTTTCCTCGGCACGATCTCGAAAATCTGATCGTCCTCACGCGACACCACGTTGATGTAATTGCGACCCAGAACGACGAATTCGACGATCTGTCGCAAAATATTTGGCGGCGGCTCGGTGCTGGGATGACCGATAATCCCGTTTAACGTCGGCTGCATCGAGCCGGTCGGAATTTTGAAGGGCTGCAGAAAATAGGAGCGAATCCCCACCGCGATCACGATCGCAACCAAAATCACTTCGCAATTTTCTCGCCAATGCGATTCCCACGTTACCGGGGTTAGTTTGTGCAGCGTCTTATCGAGTGTTTCTGCTGCGCTGTGAATCTTCTGCCGGTCTCTCGAGCGCAAAGCTTCGCGAAGCAATTGTATTTCAGCGACGATTTGTTGCCGGTCGGCGTCGCCGAGCTTATCGTGCTTGTAACGAAGGTACTTCCGGGCGTGCCGCAGGAGCAGCCGGCTGTGTTTAATGTGACGCGGCGTGAACATGGATTGAATCGACTACCGTTCAGTCATTCCGAGCAAGTCGAAGAATCTCTTGCTAATTTTGGAGAGGAATCCCGAGATCTCTCCACTTCGGTCGACATGACAAAGAGGTTCATTGCGCTTTTAACACTTCGATGAATGCCTCCTGCGGAATATTGATTTTTCCGATGCTTTTCATCCGTTTTTTTCCTTCTTTTTGTTTCTCGAGTAATTTCCGTTTGCGGGTGATATCGCCGCCGTAGCATTTCGCGGTCACGTTTTTTCGTAAAGCGGAAACGGTCTCGCGCGCAATGATTTTCCCGCCAATCGCTGCCTGAATCGCCACCGCGTAAAGCTGGCGGGGGATCACTTCCTTCAGCTTGGCAGCCAACTGGCGGCCGCGCGCCTCGGCACGGTCGTTGTGCACAATGGTTGAGAACGCATCGACGGGTTCGCCATTCACGAGCAGATCGAGCTTCACCAATTTCGCCGGCCGGTAACCGGCGTGCTCGTAATCCATCGAACCATAGCCGCGCGTGATGCTCTTAATCTTGTCGTTGAAGTCGACGAGAATTTCGTTGAGCGGCAATTCGCAATGCAACATCACCCGACGCGTGTCGAGTGATTCGGTGCGTTCCATTTGGCCGCGCTTCTCCAAAATCAATTGGAGGATGTCACCAATATTTTCATTCGGACAGAGCACGTACGCCCTGACAATCGGCTCCCGGATTTCGGCGATCATGCTGGGGTTGGGAAGGTGCGCTGGATTATCGATCAGGAGCTTCTCGCCGCGTGTTGTTAAAACTTCGTACACCACGCTGGGGCTCGTCGCGATGATGTCCATGTTGTACTCGCGCCGGAGCCTCTCCTGAATGATCTCCATGTGAAGCAACCCGAGGAACCCGCACCGAAATCCGAAACCTAGAGCAACCGAGCTTTCCGGTTGATAAACAAACGCAGGATCGTTCAGGCGCAGCTTGCCAATCGCAGTCTTCAAATGTTCGAAATCCCCGGTGTTAATCGGGTAGATCCCGCTGAACACCATCGGATGAATTTCTTGAAAACCCGGCAGCGGCTCTCGCGCGGAATGCCGCTGATCAGTGATCGTGTCGCCGATCTTTATGTCGGCAGTTGATTTGATATTCGCAATGAAATAACCGACGTCGCCCGGGTTCAGCCGTTCCTGGACGCGCATCTTCGGGGTAAACACGCCTACCTCCTTGATCTCGTATCGCGCGCTGTTGCTCATAAACATAATGCCGCGGCCCGCTTCCATTGTTCCCGAGACCACGCGCACATAGCCGACTACGCCGCGATAAACGTCAAACACCGAATCAAACACCAGCGCGCGCAGCGTTTCGTCTGGCGGCGATTGCGGTGGCGGAATCCGGTGCAGGATCGCTTCGAGAATTTCATCAATGCCCATGCCCATTTTTGCGCTCGCCTGGATCGCTTCCTCGGCAGGAATCGCCAGAATTTCCTCTAACTGTCGCTGGACTGACGCAATGTCGGCATTCGGCAGATCAATCTTGTTAATGATCGGAACAATCGTTAGGCCCTGTTTGTGCGCGAGGTGAACGTTCGCCACAGTTTGCGCTTCCACGCCCTGCGCAGCATCAATCACCAACAACGCGCCTTCGCACGCCGCGAGACTGCGTGAAACTTCATAGGCGAAATCCACGTGCCCCGGCGTGTCGAGCAGATTCAGCCGATACGTTTCACCTGACTTGCTCGTGTAACGCATCGCCACTGGATGCGCTTTAATTGTGATCCCCCGCTCCCGCTCCAAGTCCATTGAATCTAAAAGCTGATCCTGCCTCTCGCGCTCCTGGATCGTACCCGTGCGCTCCAGCAATCGGTCCGACAACGTCGTCTTGCCGTGATCGATGTGCGCGATGATGCAAAAATTGCGCGTCAACTCAATAGCCATGGAAGCGCCACTATCCGAGTCTGGTTGTGCGCGGTCAATCGCCGTGGCCACGCTATTTGTCCCGCTCTCCTCATTCGGTTAAAGTCAGCGGCATGCCAAAGCTGATCATTTCGGGCGTTACACATGAACTGGTGGACGAGGCGATCACGATCGGACGCGGAGCGGATAACACGATCGTGGTCAACGATCCGTCAATCTCGACGCATCACGCGCAGCTGTTACTGGAAGGCGACACGTATCGCCTGAAAGATCTCGATTCGACAAACGGCACACGCGTCAACGGTAAGCCTGTAACGGAAACCGTGCTTCGGTTTGATGATCGAATTCGTTTTGGCGCAGCCGAAGCGAGATACGAGTCGTCGGAAGTCGGCGGTTCAAAGCCGTTGCCGAAGCCTGAGGAAATTAAGGCTCAATTTGCGGAAGCTGGCGCAGAGTTGCCCCATCTGACTAGCGGATCTCCATTCCGCCGCCAGCAGGAGCAGAACGACCCGGTTCGCACTGGAATTATAATCGGACTCGGGATTGTGCTTCTCGTGTTTCTCGCGAGCATGGTTGCGATGCTGATGATGCACGCGCCGAGCCTTTAAGGCGCACGAGTCCCGTGGCAAAATCGGTGGATGATTCAGCGGATCGCTCGACTTCACTCGCGATGACAGCAGAAACAAAACGCCTGCTACTTTTCGACATCGACGGCACGTTGATCCACTCGGGCGGCGCGGGCGTCCAGGCGCTGAAATCGGCTTTCAAAGAACGCTTCGGCATTCATGATGATCTGCACGACGTCGAGATCGCGGGCATGACGGATTCGGGCATCGTCCTGAGCATCCTGAACAAGCACAAAATTCCTGCGATTAACGAAAACGTGAGCGCGTTCCTGGACAGCTACGTGCATTTCCTTTCGCTGGAACTACCGCGCCGAAAAGGCAAACTGCTTCCCGGAGTGCTGGAGTTACTCGAACGGCTCAAATCGCGCCAGCACGTGGTGCTGGCACTTCTCACAGGGAATGTATCTCGCGGCGCGCGACTCAAACTGGAGCATTACGGCGTCTGGCATTTCTTCGAATTCGGCGCGTTTGCAGATGATCACCGCGACCGAAACGAGCTCGGCCGATTTGCTCGCGCCCGCGCAAAAGAAAAGCACGGACGGGAGTTCGCTGCGTCCGAGATCGACGTCATTGGCGACACGCCGCGCGACATCGCGTGCGGCAAAGCTCTCGGCGCGCGGACGATCGCGGTGGCAACCGGCAGATGGGGCCGGGATGAGCTTGCAAAGCATCAGCCGGATTTTCTGATTGATGATCTCTCGAACGTGGAAACAATTATGGACACACTCGGATGGTGATCCATTCACGAATTGCACGGTGAAATGAAAAAAGAGCCAGCCCCATCAAATACCAGGCCGCGTGAGAACCGTTCCAACGTTGTGCCCCTCAAGGGCGAAATCGATTTGCACGTGTCCCCGACGGTCACGGCGGCGCTCAACGACGTGATCGACAAGAAACCCGAGCGGTTGGTGGTCGATCTTTCCGATGTGAGCTACATCGACAGCGCGGGACTCGCGACCTTGATTCAAGCGATGCAGAAGGTGGAAGGCTACGGAGGCAAATTCATGCTGGCCGGGTTGCAGGAAACCGTGCGCTCGATCTTCGAAATCTCGCGACTCGATCAGGTCTTTCAGATTTTCCCGGACGCGGATGCCGCGCTGGCAGGCTAATCCGATCGGCAAAATTCACTTAGGACAGCGACACTACAGCGCGACGCGCGTCAGAATCTCAAGCGTTTGCGCAACATTCTTCGAAATGTCGAACTGCGATGCGCGCTCAATATTGACCGACCGGACGCTGTCGCGCCGCGAACGATCGGACCAGAAGCGAATAGCGTCACGCAAAGCAATCAGATTGCCAGCATCTTCGACAATCGATCCGTGGACTCCGTCCTCCATGATTTCGCCGAACCCATTGGAACGCGTTGTGATCACCGGCAACCCGCTGGCCAGCGCTTCGAGGCATGCATTGGAGAAGGGGTCGTAAATTGTGGGCAAAATGAAGATGTCCGCAGCCGCGTACACCGGCACAAGGTCTGTAACTTCGCCGAGAAATTGCACGGGATCATCGCGCCAGAAACGCAAGCGCGTCGTTTTATATGGCCTTGCGTCTCCTCGCCCGGCCACCAGCAGGCGCATTTTTCGATTCTTGCAGAGCGCTATCGCTTCGATTGCGAACAGCAAGCCTTTGCGTTCCCAACCGGAGCCTGCGAACAACAACGCAATTTGGTCGGGCTTCAATTTGAGCTGCACGCGCGATGTTTCGCGAAGCTCAGGATCGAATCGGAATCGATCGAGCGGAACGCCGTTGCGCACTAGGTCGATCTTGTCGGCAGGATAGCCGTGAACATTGGCGATCTCGTCGGCCACCATTTGCGAAGCCGCGATCACGCGCCCGGCGTTGCGCCTCTGAAAGAGCGATTCCTCCAGCCGCGACAAATCGCCATGTTTCCGACTAACCGCGCGGACAAATTGCTTGAGCGGAAGCTCGAATTTTCTTCTGCGGCTGAGCCAGGCGCGATGGACACCATCGCCGGCGCGATAAACATCGCAGCCCCAGACGCGCTCGAGGCTGAACAAGACATCGCAGTCAAGCTGCGGCCGAATTTGTTCTAACTCATCGGCAAAGCCAGTTACGGTTTTCGCGCGCAGGCGCTTCACCAACCCAAATGTCCATTGGTCATCCGGCCAATCTTCGCCGGTGATAAGTTGCACCCCATGTCCCGCTCCCGCGATCCCACGCCCAAGTCGCTGCAAGTAAGCTTCTGCACCGCCGGTTCGCGAATAGCCGCGGCGAACGAAAGCAATCCTTAGTCTCTTCACCACCGTAGTTTAGTCGATCTCGTCATTGAATGCGGGATCGTCGTCGGTCGAAGCCGCGATATACACAAGGCCACTTTACACGCTCCACGTTCGCCAGAATACTTGTAGGCCAATGCTGGGAGAAACCCTAAATCCTCCTGCGCCCGTGGTCTGTCCTGCGCCTGTGGCCCGGACCTTGCCGAGGCGTTTGCTCTATTCGATCTTTGCTCGCGTCGGCGGTTCCGGCTTGGACACGGATGCTTTTGAAACGTTGCGCGCGTCGTATCGCGGAGGCTTTCTCGGCAAGGCAATCGCGTATGATAACCGGCAAAAGGAAATTCCTTCTTCGTTGATCCATTCCCTGCGGTGGCATCCAGTGCGCCTGATCTCGTTCCTCGATCGGCCGTACTACTATGGGGCGAAAAAGAAATATCTCGACTGGATCGCCTCCCGGCACCTGGCAACCGGTCGCTACGATCTCTTTCACAGCTGGTCAGGCGATTGCTTGCGTTCGCTGAAAGTTGCAAAACAACGCGGCATTCCCTCAATCGTTGAGATCCCGACCTGGCACCGCGACGGTGGCAAGGAGAAGATATTGCGGCCGAAAATGCCTGCACCAACTGAGCATCGTTCGCTCTTTGAAAAGTGGAAAAATCGACTATTGCTCGAGCGGAAGCGGTTCATACGGGAATATGAACTTGCTGATCTTTTGCTGGTCTTATCCGAAAAGGCGGCGAAGACGTTTCGTGTGCGAGGGTTTCCAGAGGAAAAGCTGTTCTATCTGCCGCGCGGAGTGGACGTGGAGCGCTTCAAGCCAGGCGCGCGTCCCGCAAAATTTCGCGCCGTGTTTGCAGGGGCATTGATTAAGCGAAAAGGAATTCAACATGTTCTCGAAGCATGGCACCGCCTCAATCTGCCAGATGGCGAGTTGTGGCTAATCGGGTTTGTGCATGACGAAGCGAAACCATTTCTAAACCAGTTCTGGCGCGATAGCATTCGCGTCGTTGGCTTCGTGCGTGACCCCGAGAATTATCTCAGTCAGGCAACGATCCACGTTTTTCCCTCGCAATGGGAAGGGAGCGCGAAAGTCAGCTATGAAGCGGCGGCGTGCGGATTGCCGCAGATCACCACGCGCGAGGCGGGCGATGTGGTTCGCAATGGAATTGAGGGAATCATCGTGAAGCCGGGAGATGTGAACGCAATTGCGGCAGCGCTGGAGCATTTGTATCGACATCCTGAAATCGTGCAGGAAATGGGCACCGCCGCCAGACGTCGCGTAGTCGACAATTTTACCTGGGACCATTTTCGAACGCGATTGCTGGACGCATACGAAACCGCGATGCGCATGGTGCGATAACCGTCGCATAAGAGTGAGCCTGCCTGTCGCGCCGGAGTGAAACGAAGCCGGATGAAAATTCTTCTCCTGCAACTCAAGCGAATCGGCGATTTGATCTTGACCACGCCCGCGATTGCTGCCTTGCGTAAGAATTATCCGGACGCGCACATCACCCTCGTCGTTTCGAACGAATGCGCCGAACTGCTTCCGGCCATCTCGAACGTCGATCGCGTTCTAATCGCGCGACGCAATCTGCGGGACGTCGCGATGGTTTCTTCTGTCGCCGGCGAGAGATTTGATTATTGCATCGACTTTACGCGAAACGATCGTTCGGCTTTTTTGACCCTCCTGTCACGCGCGCGAAGACGGGTTGCCTCTTACCGCGTGCGCGAGCAGTCCAAGACGCGTGCCCGCGTTTACACCGATCTCGTTGGAGTTCGTGTCCGCGATATGCACACGATCGACTACCATCTGGCTTTGCTTGACCCGCTCGGCGTGCGTGCTGCTTCTTCCGGTCCGCAACTTGATCTTCCGCGAAGGGCGCGCGAAAAAGCCGATGCGCTTCGGCGTGATTGGGAAATCAGGCGACCTTACGTGATTTTGCATCCCGGCTCGGCTCGCCGGGAAAAGCTGTGGGACCCTGCGCGATGGGCGGAGGTCATTGACCACTTCCGTCAAAACAACGAATTCAAGCTTGTTCTGACGAGTGGGCCATCCGCCGACGAGCGAGCGCACATCACGGCAATTATGAAGCGCTTGCGGCGAAAAATTACCGATCTGACTGGAAAGACAGATCTGCTTACTCTGGCGGCGTTGATTGGGCAGGCGCAACTGCTCGTGACCGTCGATTCGGCTCCGGTGCATTTCGCGGCGGCCACACATACGCCGCAAGTGATTCTGTTCGGGCCGACGAATCCGTTTCATTGGCGGCCCACGGATAGTCCGGCACTGATTTTACACGGAAAATCGGGCGCGCCTGTGACCGAGTTTGCGCCGGTTCGCCCGCGCTTTCCGATGAGCGAAATCTCGACGGAAGCCGTGATAGATGCTATGGATTCGCTGCTGCCGCGTCCTACGGCGGCGCACAATTCATGAGCGGCGCAAAACGGGCTAAGAAAAAGCAGTCCCTCTGGCAAACGTTACACGAAGCTTCCGGTTCGTACCGGCGGCTTTACGGTTACGTCAAGCCTTACAAGGTGCGATTTATCTTCGGGCTGGCGTTGGGTCTGGCCTATGGCGGAGTTAATTCACTTCTCCCGTTGGCACTTGCCCGGGTCACCACCACGATTTTCCACGGTGCCGCTCCGAATCCGGCGGCAGTACGCTCAAATCTTCAGGTGCTCGAGAACAATGCCGGGCCAAAGATCAATTCGATCGTTCTGATTTGTCTGGCTATCCCGGCGATCATGACTGTGCGCGCCCTTTGCTCCTACGGGAGCACCTACTGCATGCAGTGGGTGAGCAGCAAGGTCGTCTCCGATATCCGTGTCCAGCTTTTCAGCAAAATGGTCCGCCATTCCATGGATTTCTTTAACAAGATGCGATCTGGCTTTTTGATGTCGCGCATCACCAACGATACCCGCATCATGCAGATGGCTTTGACCAGCGTCAGCAGCGACGTCTTCAAACAACCGATCACGATCATCGGCGCGATCACGGTGCTGCTTTTGATGGATTGGAAATTTACCGTGGTTACACTGATTCTTTTTCCAACCTGTTTGCTACCGCTCCGCATTTACGGGCGGCGCGCCAAAAAAGCGGTGCAAAACGAACAGGAAGGCATGGCGCAAATGGTTGTGACGATGCAGGAAACATTTGCCGGCATTCGCGTCATCAAATCATTTGCGCGCGAGGCGTACCAGGAAAAGGAATTCAAGCGCAGTAATCAAATGCAGTTCTCGCAGATGATGCGCATGATCCGGTCGATGGAAGCGGTGGGTCCGTTGGTCGAGATCATCGCCGCCATCGGGGTCGGCATGGCGTTGCTGTACGTTTACGCCGCAAACCTGAGCGTCGGTCGTTTCTTCGGACTGTTCTCAGGGATTTTTATTCTCTACGATCCCATTAAAACGCTGAGCAAGATCCACATTGTGATGCAGCGATCCATCGCTGCGACGGGTGCAATCTTCGCGATCCTTGATTCAAAGCCCACTGTGCAGGACGCGCCCGATGCGGTGGCGCTGAAATCGTCAGAGGGCCGAATTGATTTTGAAAATGTCACGTTCCGCTACGCCAATACGAACAGAGATGCGATCAGGAATGTGACCCTGCATATTGAGCCTGGAAAAACGTTCGCGCTGGTCGGGGCCAGCGGCGCAGGCAAGAGCACCATTCTTTCCCTAATCCTGCGCTTATATGATCCGACTTCCGGTGCGGTGAAGATCGACGGCCGCGAGCTGCGCTCGATCACCCAGAAATCCTTGCGCGACCAGATCGGGCTTGTCACACAGGAGACGTTTTTGTTTCACGACACGATCTTTAACAACATCCTGTTCGGGCAACTCAATGCGACGCAGGAGCAAATTTACGAAGCCGCGCAGGCCGCTTACGCGCACGAGTTCATCATGGCGCAGCCAAAAGATT
Organism: Verrucomicrobiota bacterium; assembly: GCA_003219465.1. Classification (GTDB taxonomy): domain Bacteria; phylum Verrucomicrobiota; class Verrucomicrobiia; order Chthoniobacterales; family UBA10450; genus Udaeobacter. The sequence continues at coordinate 35,906 of QHOX01000127.1, forward strand.
ATCAGACTGTGATTGGCGACAAAGGATGTCTCCTTTCCGGCGGACAGCAGCAGCGGCTGGCGATCGCCCGCGCTATTCTGAAGAACGCGCCGATTCTTTTGCTCGACGAAGCGACGTCATCGCTCGATTCCGAATCGGAACAACAAATTCAAAAGGCCCTCGCGAAACTTGCCGCGGGACGCACTGTGATCGCGATCGCGCATCGGCTCTCGACCGTTTTGTCCGCTGATCAAATCATTGTGATGGATTCCGGCCGGATAAAGGAGATTGGCACACATGCCGAATTGCTGAACAAATCCGGATACTATCGCCGCTTGTACGATCACCAGTTCAATCGTATTCAGAAAGAAAGCGAAACCGAACCAGGGATTCTTGTCGAAGAGCTTGTGTAGCGGTTTCGAAACCTTTCGCCATGCCGCTTAACATCGATCTGCACACGCATTCGTTTTTTTCCGGTGACGGAATTTCCAGCCCGGAAGATATGATCTCGGCCGCGCGCGCCAAAGGTTTGAACGGCATCGCCGTCACCGATCACAACACGTGTGACGCCGTCAATTACCTGCTGGAGAAAGGGCTGATGCGTCTGGACGGAATGCCGGTCAACGAGTTTCTCGTTCTGCCGGGAGTCGAGGTGACTACCGCGGACGGGCATCTGCTTTGTATCGGCGCCGAGTTGCCCTATCTGAAAGGAAAACCCGCGCGTGAAGTGTGCGATATCATTCACGAGCGCGGCGGTCTCGCCATTCCGCCGCACCCCTATGATTTGTTCCGCGCTGGAATCCGGTTCGCCACTCTCGAGACCCTGCCCGTGGACGCGATCGAAGTTTTCAATGCCGCAACCACACTCCGTCGTTACAACCGTTACGCTTTCAAATACGCGCAGATCCGCGGTCTGCCAATGACCGCAGCGAGTGACGCGCATCATGCCGCTGCTGTTGGCACCGCTTATACGATCGTCAATACGGACGACTTTTCCGTGAAAGGAATTCTGGCGCAGATCGTAAAGAGCAACGAACTAAACCAGCAATACCAGACCCCGCGCGATAGCCTGCGTAAAACATGGAACAACTGGTTGCGACTGCGGCGGCGAAGGAAAATTCCGGAGCTTGCTGCAAAAGACCGCAGCCACAACGGCCGCTGAGTTTCCCAACTTCAATCCTTCAACGCTTCGACCATTCAACCGAGCCATGCCCGCTTACATCATCGTCGAAATCGAGATACTCGACCCCGTCGGCTACGAAGAATATAAAAAGCTCGCCGGTGCGAGTGTGCAGAAGTACGGCGGAAAATACATCATGCGCGGCGGCAAAACCGAAGTACTCGAAGGCGATTGGCAACCCAAGCGCATTGTTGTGCTTGAGTTTGAATCAGCACAGCGCGCCAAAGAGTGGCTCAACTGCGAAGAATATCGCGAGCCGCGTAGGATGCGCCACCGCACGGCAAAAACAAACATGATTCTGGTCGAGGGTATGTAGCCCGACGGACGCCTCGCAGAAGTCGGGCTGGCGTCCCACACAGATACCCTACAATCCGGCAGTTGGTTTAGCAGTTCGCTTTTTGAATTCGCGCTCCTTCGATACAATCATCCGCTCGTACTGCGCAAGCAACCGGCAGAGCACCCAGCCACGATAGCCGTCGCGGAAACCTTGTTTCCAGACGTAATGATAAAGAAATCGCAAACTGGGACGGAACGGAGCTCGCATCGTAGCTTTCTTCAACCAGCGTTTACGTTCCAGTCCGGTTCCAAAGGGTGTGGATCGCAATGATTTTTCGTCCCCTGAATGCAGCATTCTCGAAGCGGCCGCTTCCCACGAGGAATAGCGACCATGCTTCTCAACAAACGTAGCAATGTCTGGAAAGGCATAATGCTCCATTGGTGTCGGTAGATATTCGGCGCGGCCATTCAACAATACGTGCTCGTGGACTTCGTTGTCTCCAGAAGGAATATCGTTGCCAACTTCAATTTGTTCATAACGGCCAAGCCGATGCCGGAATAGGCGCAGATTCCAACTCGGAAAATAACCGCAATGATTTATCCAACCGTCCAGAAACCAGAACCGACGGTTGAGATAAAATCCGTCCACGTCGGTGCGTCGGATGGCCTCGCGAATTTCGCGTTCCAGTTCCACGGTGATGCGCTCATCGGCATCGATGATCAGCACCCATTCGTGTCGCCAGGAAACGTTTTCCAACGCCCAATTCTTCTTGCGCGGCAGTTTTCCATTCCAAGCAAACTGTATAACCCGAGCCCCACATGCCTCGGCGATCGCTTGAGTGCCGTCTGTGCTGCCCGAATCAACAACCACGATCTCTTGCGCGAAGGAGACGCTGGCGAGGCAGTCGCGCAGATTCACCGCTTCGTTCTTAACCGGGACAAGCACGGACAACGGCGCCGGCGCGTCGGACCGCTCGCTCATTGAGTGATCTCGCGCTTCTTGCTTTCGCGCGCCGGGTTTCCGACCACAATGGTTCGAGGTTTTACGTCCTTCATCGCGACCGCTCGTGCACCAACAATTGCTCCCTCGCCAACGGTGACACCCGGGCCCACGAACGCATCCGCACAAATCCACGCGTCGGAGCCAATCACAATCGGCGGACGCAGCAGCGGAAAATCCGGTTTGGTATGATCGTGTGTTCCCGCGCAGAGATGGGCGCGATGCGAGATCGTGACGCGCGGACCGAGTGTCACGCGACCGAGATTATACACGAACGCCTGCTCGCCGATTGCGCTCTCATCTCCAGCCTCAAGATTCCACGGAAAATAGATTGTCGCCGATGGATATACATGCACGCTTCGACCAATCTTTGCGCCGAACCGCCGAAGCAGAAATCTTCTCCAACCAAAACAAGGCCTGGGACTGAATCGGAAAAGCGGCAGCGCCAGCGTCCACAACACTCGGCGGATCATCTCGCCCGATGTGTACTTCCTAGCGCGGCGATTTTCTTTAACATCCAGCATAGTCTTTCAAGAGTTCAAAGAGGTCCGATGACGGTAGCTATCACAAAAGCATCTAAGAACCGCATCTTATAAATGCCGCTGTCATATTGAGCGAAGCGAAACATCCCTGGTCTATTCAGTGCAAGATCGAATCCAAAATGTGATCTGAGATTCTTCGCCCGGCTCAGAATGACATTATCATCCACCGTCTTCTCACAATCGCACAGTGTTCGGCATTTCCCCGCCGAGCACCCAGTCATAAACCGCACGCATCTGTTCGCCAATTCGCGGCCACGAAAAGTCTCTTGTCACGAGATCGCGTCCACGAGCGCCCATTGCAGCGCGATCGTCGGTGCTCATTTCAACTAGTTGTTTCAGGCCCGCGGCAATTTCCTCTGCACTCGGTCCAATTCGCAATGCCGCGTTGGCTAAGAAACCTTCGGGCAGATTGCACTCAGGTGTCATCAACACCGGTTTCGCATAGGCCCACGCTTCGAGCACGGTCATCGGCAGGCCTTCGCTCAACGACGGCAGGATGAATGCGTCGCACGTGCGATAGCATTCGCTTTTCTCCGCGCCGAATCGTGAGCCGAGGAAAACAACCGAATCGCCAGCTGCGATACG
>QHOX01000184.1 GCA_003219465.1 Verrucomicrobiota bacterium
GTGCGGATCGGTCGCGTACACCCGATACATGTAATCCCGCTCCTCATCGGTCACCATTTCCAGCGTCAGCTCGTCGTGGTTGCGCAGAAACATTGCCCAGTGGCAATTCTCCGGAATCGGCGGCGTCTGCTCCATTATGTCGATAATCGGAAAGCGATCTTCCATCTGCAGCGACATGAACATGCGCGGCATAAGTGGGAAGTGAAAACTCATGTGCGACTCGTCCCCCTTGCCGAAATAAGCGGCTGCGTCTTCCGGCCATTGATTGGCCTCCGCAAGCAGCATACGATTTGGGAACTTCGCGTCCACGTGGGCGCGAAGTTCTTGGAGAAATTTGTGCGTCTCGGGAAGATTCTCGCAATTCGTGTCTTCCCGTTCGTAAAGATACGGGACCGCATCGAGCCGAAGTCCATCCACGCCCATCGACAACCAGAAATCGCAAACCTTCTTCACGGCGTCGTGCACGGCCGGATTATCAAAGTTCAGATCTGGCTGATGTGAATAAAACCGATGCCAGTAGTAGGCCTTCGCCACCGGGTCCCAGGCCCAGTTGGATGTCTCGAAATCTTTGAAAATGATTCGCGCGTCCTTGTATTTTTCCGGCGTGTCGCTCCAGACATAAAAGTCTTTGTAAGCAAGATTGTCATCACTGTAGCCGGGGTCGCCGACCCCGGCCATCTGTTCGCGGCCGCGGTTAGCGCCCGCGCCTACAAGGCCGTATTTGGCAACCGCGCGCCGTGATTTTTGGAACCACTGATTTTGATCGGACGTGTGATTGATCACGAGTTCGGTGATAACGCGCAGATTGCGTTCGTGCGCCGCGTCGAGAAACGCGCGGAAATCATCGAGCGTGCCGAAATTCGGATTTACGTCAAAATAATCGGCAATGTCGTAGCCGTCGTCGCGCATCGGAGACGGATAAAACGGCAGCAACCAGATCGCCGTGACGCCGAGTTCCTGCAGATAATCCAGCTTCTCCATGAGCCCGCGGAAATCGCCCATGCCGTCGCCATCGCTGTCGCAAAAAGTTTTAACGTGCAGCTCGTAAATGATGGCGTCCTTGTACCAAAGCGGATCGATAGACGTGTTGGTAATTCCCTCTGCCATACGACTAACTCTTGACGCACCAAACGCGCCGCGCAATGAACTGATTTTCTCCTGGGAAAGCGGTGGACGAGCTTGCCCGCCCAGATTAAGACACTCGATTGCGTTGCGGCGCTCGATCTGTTTCTAAACCTTAATTTCTGATCTCACATGGCGCGCTCCAAATTACTTTCTTCCAGGCGCAGCAAACCAAATAAACGCGTGCGTATCACAAAGCCGCGAGGGCGACCGCGACGGCCCTCCATTGCTCCGCAGGTCGAACCCGGAGCCCCGAGTTACTTCGAATTGATGAAGGGCATTCAAGCGGGTGACCCTGATGCTCTCTCTCAACTCTACGACCGCTACAACGGCATTTTGAAAGCATTGATCCTTCGGGTGATTCACAACGAAGCCGAGGCCGACGATCTCTTACAGGAAATTTTCATGGAGATTTGGAACCAGGCAAAAAATTTCTCTGCCCAGAAAGGCAAACCGCTCGGCTGGATGGTAACACTCGCCCGGCGACGAGCGATCGATGGCCTCCGCAAAAAGCAAGCTTACGCGCGCGCCGAGGAGCGCTTGCAGAACGAAACCGAACAGCAGCCTGACGCATGGGTGCACAACGCCACCGAAGAAGAGATCGTGCTAAGCGACACCCGCACGCTTATTCGCAAGGTGATTAATGGCCTGCCGCCCGCTCAGCAGCAGGCAATCGAGCTCGCATTTTTTAAGGGCATGAGCCAGCGCGAAATCGCAGCAAAAACGAATACACCATTGGGCACGGTAAAGACACGGCTTGAATTGGGACTGAAAAAAATCTATGACGGCCTGAAGGACTTGAGAGATGAACTTTGAGCAGTTTCAAAATCAGTCCCGACTTTACGTCATCGGCGCCCTGGAGCCGGAAGAAGTGGAAGAGTTCGAGAAAGCTCGAAAGAAATTCGGAAAAAAAGCCGAAGACTTCATCACCAAATGCTACGACTTGCACGAGGCATTTGCGCTCAGCCTGCGTCCGGCGAAGTCCTCCGCCGCCATCAAGGATCGGCTCATGGCCATGGTCAAGGCCAAGAAGGAATCCTGATCAGCGCGTGTGTTCTCTCAACACTCGAGTTCGCGCAGGATAAATTCCTGCAGGAAACCGTAGAAGTTCACCTGGAACAAGCTCAGGTCCCGGCGCGATCCAATTGGTGAGTGAAGATGGTCGTTGAGTTCGGTCTCGGTGAAACTGTTTTTCACCGCGATGACGAGCCGGGCCTGATTCAATGCACTCAACCACGCGTCGGCATGTTTCGTCGGAATGCGAAGCGTCCGATTCGCGAGATTTTTTTCATTTCCGTTTAGCTGCTCCAAATCGCCGGCCACGGTCTGCGCTGCCGTTTGGAACAGGCGGCGCAATTCAGGTTCCACATACATTCTCCACTCACTGCGAAATTCGGTTTCGGATCCATTTGTCGGCGCACTGAAGATGCGTTCCTCGGCAGCAGGCGCGCCTTCCCGATTGGCGCTTGCGGGAATTTGCCGAAGCAGTTCGGCAAGAAACGGGTCGAGCTCGGAGATTTCGATCTGGTTTTTCCGGCGACAAATCTCCATGACTAATAAACCTTCTCTAGTGTAGCGAGCAGTAGGTAGCCGTGCAATTGCTGCACATAAAGTTCGGCCGGCTCGCGCATGCCGCTCCATAGAATGGAACGTCCCTTGTGATGCACTTCCAACATATGTCTCTCCGCTTTGTCGCGCGGATACCCGAAGACGCGCTGGAAAACCATAATCACGTAGCTCATCAAATTTACCGGGTCATTGTGGACGACCACCTGCCACGGTACATCGAGCGCTTCTTCCTCACGCGTTTCTTCTTCAATCGTTGGCGCGCCAATAGTGGATGGCGCCGCATTGTTCGGAAGGACGATGATTCCTCGAATTAAAGGCTCCGCCACTTCTCCCCAAAGTGGCTCCACGCTCATAGAAAAATGCTAACATACGCGGCTCTCAGTTCAAACCTGTGGGAAAGGGCGGGATTCGAAGCGCCAGCGGCCCGTGACGAGATTGTCGTCCTGAGCGGAGCGAAGGATCTCTGGAATTTCTTCCCAGCTCACGAGGCAAAAATCCAGAAGTGTTTGAACGCCGGGCCTCATGCTTCGCATTTCGTCGCAGTGCTTCGCTCAACATTCTAACGCGCAGCGAAGAATTCTCTCCTGCGCCGCTTTCATCTTGCGCGCCTCGCTCGGCGATTGATCGTCGAACCCATGCAGATGTAAAAGCCCGTGGACGATGTACAGCTTGAGTTCGCGCATTAGGGAATTTGCGAATGCGCGCGCGTTGCGGTGCGCGGTCTCGACACTGATAAAAATTTCGCCGTGTTGGAACGTGAGCACGTCAGTCGGCCCCTTTTTTTTGAGAAATTTTCGATGCAAAAGAGCCATCCGCCGATCGGAAATGAGCCAGATGAAGACCTCGCGCACGTTGCGCAAATCAGTCTGTTTCCCCTTTCGCAATTGCAGACAAGCCTTGACGATCCCTGCTGCAAAGTTTTCAAGCCCGCCAACATTGACGGGGATTTTTCGTTGGAGATTCCGTACGTTGATTCGTGGCAGTGACTGAGTGCGCATTGCCAAACGCCGATCGCCACTTTCAGTTTCTCTGCTCGGAACACTTCCGTGAACGTTCATATCGAAATTCTTCTCTAATCGCCGAACAAATGCATCCCTACTGAGTTGATTTCGTGGATGGACGCTCCTTCTGTCGGGACCGAATTAGAAGTGAACGATAGTGTCGCCTGATGTTCGAATCGTAGAAGCGCGCCTTTGATTCCGACGACATCAGGTCGCGATAGACCGTGACCGGCACATCGAGATAACGGTACACAGCGCCGTTTACGAACTCGATTTCGAGAGTGTGCCGGCGCTTGCTGTAGCCAATTTTTGCTATCGCGCTCGATTGAACCGACTGCCGCGGAATATGCGAAACAATGTGGCCAGGTGTCGGTGACGGCTCCGTCCATGCAACGGCGACTGCGGCAGCTGAAATGCAAAAGACCACTAATGTTCGTACCACTGTCGCTCTCTTTTAGAGGCCGGGCGGCAGTCGGTCGAGAATAGATACAAGTTTTCAGAAACGTAGACGCGTTGTCCCCAACGCGATGAGTATGGCCTCCCTGGCATGTGCTCGGGGACAATCCAATCCACGTATAGATTTTCCTGCGTTCCTACTTTCCAAATGCGCCTTTCGAAAGTGACAACAGTGTTACTTTTGCGACGCAACGCGCCGTGATAAGTCACTGTCAATATCGTTAACACGGAAATGCGCCAATCAACACAAATCGCCACAATGAAAGGAGTGCTACAAATTTGAAACCCATTACACCCAGGCCCACACGCGCTCGCCAGTTCCTCACTGACCGATACCGCTACAAAGAGCGACCAGAATATTTGATCGAGCTCGTGGCCTTCGGAATAATCCTAATCGTCGCACTTTGTTCCCTGGCTAATGCAACGGCGACGGGCGTGAAATAAACACAACTAGAAAGGTTCTATGTTCCTGTCAGTAACAACGGCGTTACGAATCATGTGTAGCCGGACGGCGGACCAATGCAATCTTTAGTCACGAAAACAAAATCACAGCATTCAGCATATGAAAACAATTCAACAGACCAGAAATTCATTTAGGCACTCGTCTTCCCGATGCGTGTTTGCTTTCATGGCAGTGATCGGTCTTGCGCTTTCGCCGATTGCGCATGCGGTCAGTCCTGGCCCCGACGGAGGGTTACCCAATTTTAATACAGCTGAAGGGGATTTCGCGCTCCAGAACCTGACCACGGGGAGCGGAAATACCGCCCTCGGCTTTAGTGCACTTTTCAGCAACACAACCGCGCCCCAAAACACAGCTGTTGGGGGCGCGGCGCTTTTTGAGAACACCACTGGCTTTCAGAATGTGGCGGTCGGTGTTACAGCGCTTTTTAGCAACACTACCGGATTCCACAATACAGCGAATGGAATAGCTGCATTGTTTAGCAATACGACGGGTAACCACAATACGGCCAACGGCGATCTCACACTTCTTGCCAACACGACGGGCAGTTTTAATACTGTGCAGGGTGCCCATGCTCTCACTACCAATACCATAGGCAATCTTAACATCGCACTCGGTGTCGCTGCCGGTGAAAATCTCACTGGTAGTAATAATATCGATATCAGCAATGGAGGTGTCGTTGCCGAGGCCAACACCATCCGCATCGGGAACCAGGTCGCGTTCACAGACCGGGAGGGCCTAATGCACCCCGCCCATAGCACAGCATTTATCGCCGGCATCAGCGGCGCAACGGTTAGCGGCGCGGCAGTCGTTGTGAACAATGACGGTCAACTTGGCGTGTCGCCATCTTCGGCGCGTTTCAAGGATGAGATCAAACCGATGGATAACGCTAGTGAGTCTATTCTGGCCCTTAAGCCAGTCACCTTTCGATATAAAAAGGACATCGACTCAGCAGGCACTCCTCAGTTTGGTCTTGTGGCTGAAGATGTGGAACAGGTAAATCCCGATTTAGTGGTCCGCGATAAAAAGGGAAAAGCCTACACCGTGCGTTACGACGCCGTTAACGCGATGTTGCTCAACGAATTTTTGAAAGAACATCGCAAGGTACACGAATTGGAAGCAAACGCTGCGCGCCAGCAAAAGCAAATTGAAGCGCTTACTGCCGGCCTGCAGAAAGTAATCGCCCAGGTTGAAGCGACAAGCTCCAAACCAGAGATCGCCATGGACAATCAGTAAAGCCGAGCCAGACCCACTGCGGAATGCGGCGGTTACATCCCAAGTGGCGTCGTCACCTCGGTGCCTGGCGGCGGCTTAAACTCGAAACTGGAAGCGGGAATCGGCGCGCGCGTCTGGTTTGAATACGTAGTCACGATGCGATCGCCATTCGGCAGCAACATATCGGTGCGCTCGACTCGGAACTTCTCATTGATTCGCAGATCCAGCTTTTGGAATGCTCGTTTCATCGGCGCCGTGCGCGGCAGCAATTGCAGCTCGTACCCGTTCTCGGTCTTTGTCGCAGTGATGTTAAAGCTGGTTTCGATGTTCTCGAGGTTCAGCGCGGAATTGATCGCCGCCACGGTGGCATCCAACGGCGATCCTTTGCCTAATGGG
>QHOX01000214.1:0-536 GCA_003219465.1 Verrucomicrobiota bacterium
TCGGAGAACTGGACCTCAAAGATGACGCAGACAACGTTCGCTACGACGACGCTACGAAGAGGATCTACGTGGGCTTTGGCAACGGTGGACTCGCCGTTGTTGACGCGTCCGATGGAAAACAGATTGGTTCAATCAAACTCTCAGCCCATCCCGAAGCGTTCGAGTTGGAGAAAAACGGCAAGCGAATCTTCGTAAACGTGCCGAACGCTCGGCATGTCGCGGTGATCGATCAAGACAAAGACGAAGTGATTGCGAAGTGGAAGACAGATCTAGCTTTTGGAAACTTCCCGATGGCACTCGATGAAACAAACCATCGGTTATTTGTCGGGTGCCGGATTCCATCGAAGCTTGTCGTGCTTAACACCGACTCGGGCACTGTTGTCACAAAAATCGGTATCTCCGACGACTCAGATGAAATTTTTTACGACAGCAAGCGCCATCGCATTTACGCGGTCTGCGGAGCGGGCAAGATCGACGTCATCGAGCAAATTGATCCTAACAACTACAGGCGCTCCAGTGAAACGGAAACAGTGAGC
>QHOX01000214.1:584-8182 GCA_003219465.1 Verrucomicrobiota bacterium
ATCGCGGATCGCAAAATGCCGAGATCCGCGAGTACGAAATCGAATGAACTTTGCAATCGAACGATCATGCAAAGATCCTCCATCGTCCGGGTTTGTGAATCGACCCCGCTTTTTGTTGTCCACCTAGCGCGCGAATCGGGCCTGCTATGGCGCTAACGGTCCGTAAATGAGAATGTAAGAAGTGGGTTCAATTCTGCGATCTATATTCGGCTGTCTAGTTGTATTGGTTTGTTCAACCGCGCTCGGAAACGAACTGTACCAATCCGCAGGAGAAATCCCGATTGGGGGGGAAGGCGGCTGGGATATTCTGACCATCGATCCAACCGCGAATCGTCTTTATCTCTCGCATGCCACGAAAGTTGTCGTTGTCGATCTTGGCAAAAACTCAGTGATCGGGGAAATCACCGACACGCCCGGAGTTCACGCGTTTGTTGCTGTGCCGGCATTGCAGCGCGGATTCTCTTCAAATGGAAAAGAAGCCAAAGCGAGTGTCGTCGATCTGAGGACATTAAAAACTATTTCAAAGATCGACACTGGCCAGAGTCCCGACGCCATCGTTTACGAACCGAAGCACCGCGAAGTTTACATATTCAACCACGCCGGCAATTCCTGCACCGTCATCGACGCACAAACCGCGACCGTGAGCACGACAATCCAGCTTAGCGGGAAACCTGAGTTTGCGACCGTGGATGAAGCTGCGGGTCGGATTTACTGCAATATCGAGGATAAAAGCGAAGTTGCGGTGATCGACACATTGAAACACGAAGTCATTGCTTGCTGGGCCCTCGCGCCCGGAGAAGAACCGAGCGGCATCGCTTTGGATGCGCGTCACCATCGGTTGTTCGCTGGCTGCCACAACAAAATGATGGTGATGCTCGACACCAACACGGGCAAAGTAATCGCCAACATGCCAATCGGCGCAGGCGCCGACGGCTGCGCATTCGATGATTCAACCAAGCTTGCATTCGCCTCCTGCGGCGATGGAACAACGACGATTGGCAAAAAACACCCCCCCGACAAGCTGACGGTCGTTCAAGTCTTAAGAACGGAACGGGGTGCGCGAACGATGGCGCTCAACGCGCGGACGCACCGGATTTACCTGCCGACGGCTCAATTTGCGCCGGCGCCTTCGCCTTCGCCGGGTGGATCGCCCGCACGTCCGAGCATTGTTCCCAACACGCTTAAGTTACTCGTCTATACTTCGGGGGGACCGATAAAAGATTAAATGTGCGACGATTTGCGATTGCGGTAAGTCTCGCCTGCGCGGCGCGCGTTGTGTTTGGGCAAGGCGGACCGCCCATGATCACTGATGATCCGGGCACGCCGGGGAATGGTCATTGGGAAAATAACTTCGCTATCGCCTTCGAGCACCGGCCTAACGAGTGGTCGATCGATGCGCCTGCTGTTGACCTGAATTACGGCTGGGGCGATCACATCCAGCTGACACTGCAAACGTCTCTGGCGATTCTAAAGCGCACCGATCACGGCGCGGTTGCCGGAATCGGCGGCCGGCGGTGAAGTGGCGTTTCCTCGATGAAGCAACCAACGGCCTCGACATGTCGATGTTTCCGCGCGTCATTTTTAACGTCGTGCAGTCATCAGTGCGCCGCGGTCTCGCTGAAGACGGCACACGCTTTCAAATTCCATTTCAGATGGCGAAGACCTTCGGCCGCTGGCATGCGGACGTCGAATTCGGTCCGCGAGCGATCACTGTGGGTCGAAGCGAATGGTTATATGGAATTGTCTGCGGGTTCGATGTCGCAAAACCAACGATGCTTATGGCAGAGCTTCATGACGAATTGCGAATGAACTTCAGCCGCGACGTGCTCACGCTGAATTTCGGTTTGCGGCATGAGTTCACCGAAAACTACATACTGATTATGTCGATGGGACACGAGCTTCGGTCACCTGATCAGCCGACGGCGTTCATCGGCTATTTCGGAATGCAGCTTGTTTACTGAAGGCAATCAATGCGCTTTTGAAGCCGGTTTTTGCGAGAAAATCAGGATCAACACGACGATCACCAGCAGGAGCGCCAGGGATGCGGTATAACGGCTGAGAGCGAGCCCTCCTTGTTCGAAAGGCTTATCGAAAAAATCACCGACGACGGCTCCGAGCGGGCGAGTCAAGATGAAGGCTGCCCAAAACAAAATCACGCGCGAAATGCTCGTGAAGTAGTAGAGAAGGGCGGTCACTAGAAGTAAACCACCGAAAACCGCGGCAGCCCCGACGTAACCCATATCATGGGTCTCCGCGACCCAGTCGCCGAGCGCCGTGCCCAGCGTTTGCGAGAACATTATTGTCACCCAATAAAAGATCTCGACCTTCCACGTACTCACCGTTTCAATCGAAATGCTACCGGTTGACCAACGCCAGATCAGAAGCGATACGATTACACAGGTGAGCAATATCGTCGAACCGCCGGTGTAGCCGATGCCGAGCGATCTGGTGCAATAATCGGCTAGTGTGGTACCGACGGTGGTCGTTGCGACGATTGTCAGCCAGTAGAGGAACGGGTGAAATTTTTTTGCTTTGATCTGCACGAGCACCGCGACAGCAAAAATAACGCCGAATATTGCCGTTCCGATCAGATAACCGTTCCACTTGGGCTCGGCGGTGGTTTCGCCCAGCCAAGACATCGTAACGGCGTCGCCGCCGGTCTCGCCCAGTGTAGTCGCCAGGATCTTTATGATCCAGAATACAAAGGTTACCTGTGGTACCTTAGCAACGAGCTCCGATGCCTCTTCGTTTATCTTGTTCAAAACAGCCGAATTATCTGAAAATCGATCGTCTGTGATTGAAGTATCGCACTCGGGTGAAAAGTAATCCGCTCGGCGCTACAGCGAGAACTTGCGGGGTCAACTGGATCAAGCCCCGGCGCTTTCCACGAGGGATAGTAACCAAAATCGGCAATTGACACAATGAATACGGCGTTCGGTTCGGATTGGAGTGCTTACGAAATTAAGAACCGAATGGATTTCTATTTGCGCAACAAAAACAAACCGATGATGGCGAACGCAACGCCTGCGATTCTTTGCCACGATGGCGGTTCACGAAAGAAAAGAATCCCTGCTATCGCCATAATCGCCGCGCCGCCGGCCAAAATAGCGGGCACAGAAGAAAGCGGTCCGCCCTTTTGAAAAAGCAGAAAGAACGCGATCGTGCCGGCGCCGACGCAAATGCCGGTAAGCAGCGCATAACCGAAACCGGCTCCGCTGAATTTCTGACTCCATCTTCCTCCAAACCAAAGAATCGCCAAATAGATCAAGATCGACAATGCGGCGCTGGCTTCGACAATGAAACCGCCCAAGCCTTCGCCGATGCGTTCCGCCGCCAGTCGTGTAAAGATTTGGTGCGCGCCGTATAGCACGGCCGCAACGACTGCATACCAAAACCACGCTGCCACAAACAAAGTTTAGCTTATGAAATGGATCACTCGCGAGAAAATTAAAGTGGACCGCGTCGCCTGCCCTTGGCTTATCAAGAAATTCATCGATAAAGATGCGGAGTTTGTGTTCCTGCCACACGACACTGACTGGAAAAAGATCAATGACGGAGTCGTGTTCGATGTGCCGGACTGCGAGCTCGGGCATCACGGCGAAGATGTTTCCTTCAATTCAATCTTGAAGAAATATGGTCTCACTGATCCAGCAGTCATTCTGCTCGGTGAGATCGTACGCGCGGCTGATTCGCGCCCAAGCAATCCGCATCCAGCTGGAGAAGGATTGCGCTGGATCGCCGGCGGCTTCGGCGCCCTCGGATTAAGCGATCACCAAATTCTCGAACGCGAATTTATTGTTTACGACGCGCTTTACGCAGAATGCAAACGCCGAATCAGCCACGATTGACTCTCTGGAACAGGCTGGCTGATTTCTTCGGGCTCAAACGCAATCTGGTCATCCTGCTCATCGCCATTCTCGTTATTGGCGCCGGCGAGGAACTGTGGATGCGTTTTGTGCCGAAGTATCTGCAAGCAGTCGGCGCGACCGTGTTTGTGATCGGTCTTTACGATGCGCTGCGCACGTTGCTCGGCGCTATCTACGCGTATCCCGGCGGCGTGGTTGCAGACCGGTGGGGACATCGGCACGCATTCATTACTTTCAATGTGGTCTCTATCATTGGCTACGCGCTCGTTCTGCTTATTCCAAATTGGGGCGCGGTTATCGTTGGAATGTTTCTGTTCCTGTCGTGGAGTTGTTTTTCATTGCCCGCGACGTTTTCACTGGTTGGCGCGGCGCTCGAAGCAAATCGCCACTCGATGGGTATCGGCGTTCAGTCCGTCATCAAACGGTTGCCGATCATGATTGCGCCATTCTTCGGCGGAATGTTGATCGATCAGTTTGGAATTATCGGTGGCGTACGAATCGGGCTCGTCATTTCAATTTTGCTCTCGGGGCTGACGATTTTGCTGCAACGACAACTGCGCGAAGAACCCTCTGCGAAAGTAATCGGAGCCGGAGATGCAGCAATCATAGCACACCGCGAGCGGTGGAGTTTTTGGCGAAGCTTGCACGAGTTCAATCAGCCGATGCGACGGTTGCTCTTAAGCGACATACTGATCCGCTTTTGCGAGCGAGTGCCGTACGCGTGGGTGGTGATTTTTGCGATGGATTACATCGGCGTCAGCGCTCAGCAGGTCGGCATCTTAATCGGGATAGAAATGCTCGCCGCTATGTTGTGCATCATTCCTGCCTCGCATTATGCGGATCGATACAAGCGCGAGCCGTTCGTGATCGTGACCTTCATTATGTTCACGCTGTTTCCAATCAGTCTGCTGGTCTCTCGAAGTTTTTCGGCGCTGGTAATCGCGTTTGTAATCCGTGGGTTAAAAGAGTTCGGAGATACATCGCGCAAGGCCCTCATCATCGGATACAGTGACTCCGATCGGCGCGGCCAGATGGTCGGCACGTACTATCTTGTTCGCGATTTGATTGTCAGCACCGGCGCAATTGTCGGTGCGTACCTGTGGAAACTCGGACCTGGGCTGAATTTCGTCGGAGCCGCGGCCATCGGAGCGGCTGGAACGATTTTCTACATCAGAACGATTCGCCAGAGCCGCCAAACGGCTTTGCATGAATTAAAACAGCAGTTACAGATGCGGCGAAGTCGCTGGAGATAAGAAGATGTCTGTTTTGTTATTTCGAATCGCAGCTGCACTTTGCTTCCTCGCCGTCGCCCTGGGAGCTTTTGGAGCGCATGGTTTGCGATCGACTCTTGAAGCGCGGGGAATGCTCGATGTGTGGAACAAGGCGGTGTTTTACCAGTTCATACATGCGATCGCGCTCCTCGTGCTTGCGCTTTACGGTACGATCAATCGCGGCGTGTGCTGGCTGCTACTCATTGGGATTTTGCTGTTTAGCGGAAGCTTGTATCTGCTTGCGCTCGCAAATCTGCGTTGGCTCGGTCCTGTTACTCCCGTAGGTGGTCTTTGTTTCCTTGCGGGGTGGGCCTGGTTGGTTCTCGCCCCGCCAAAATAGACGCCTGGCCAGCCCGTAGCCCCGGCAGGGCGTCTTTTAAACGTAACGCAGAAAAACTATTCCGGCGGTCTGGTTCTGGTATACTATTGCCTCAATGTTCAACGCGGTGACCGAAGCGCAGCGAGATGCAATCACGGTAGTCGTGTTTATCGCGACGTTTTTTGTCGTCCTTGGAATTGGGCGATTCTTAAAGCGTCGCGCCGGCGTTCAACTCGGCCTGCTGTTTCGGCTCTTCTGTTTAACGCTGGCGTTTTATGCCGCCATCGCGGTGTATGGAGTGCACGCTCCGTGGCGGTATCACATTGGAGCAGTGGCGATCTTGTTGAGCACTGCGCTGGTTGTCGCTCTGGTTAATCGCTACGTCTGGGACCTCTATTTCGAAAAGAAACGCCAAACAACGATTCCACATTTTCTTCGTGAGGTCGTCGGCGGTATCATATTCCTGGTCGCCCTGCTCCTGGTCCTGAGCTACGGATACCATGCTGAAGCGCAGTTGAAGGGACTGCTTGCCGGATCCGGCGTGGTCGCAATCATTGTAGGCTTCGCTGGACAGAATCTGTTCGCCGGCATCATCGGTGGCATATCGATTCAACTTAATCGGCCCTACAAGCTCGGTGATTGGTTGAAGGTGGGCGATACCTACGGGGAAGTGCGTGAGATCAACTGGCGTTCCACGCGGCTCTGCACGAACGACGACATTTACCTCGACATCCCGAACAACGAGATGGTGAGCCACCAGATCGTCAATCTGCACTATCCGACCGAGATCCACGCCATGCGAATCCGGGTGAGCATCGATTACGGTGTGCCACCAAATCGGGTGAAAGATGCGCTGGGGCGGGCCGCGCAGGGGGCCAAAAATGTTGTTCCCAATCCGCCTGTGAAAGTGTTCCTGGTCGACTTCGCCGATCACGCCGTGATCTACGAGATTAAGTACTACATGGGGAACCACTCCCGGATCACCGAGACCAACGACTCCGTGCGCACCAATGTGTGGTACGAGCTCAAGCGCCAGGGCATCACCATTCCGTTCCCGATTCGCACATTGCACGTTGAACGCAAAAAAGCGCGGCCCGTGCAAGAAGACCAGGCCGAGGCAATGTCCATTCTGCGCGGCGAACGCCTCTTCGAATGCCTTTCCGAAGACCAACTCAATCAGATGGTCAACCAGGCGCGCCTCAAACTTTTCGGCCGTGGCGAGCCGGTTATCGAGGAAGGCGCCGCGGGCGATTCGATGTTCGTGATGCTGCGCGGGGCAGCAAACGTTTTCGTGTCAAAAAATGGATCGAAGATCCAAGTCGCAAAACTGGGGGCCGGCGATTGTTTCGGCGAAATGTCGCTGCTCACTGGCGAACCGCGCAGCGCTACGGTGCGCGCAGACGGCGATTGCTACGTGATGGAAATCGGAAAACCCGTGATGGCCGAAGTGCTAAGCGACGCCCCAAGCTGCATGGAGCAGTTGAGTCAATTGCTTGCGCAGCGAAAAATGGAAACCGAAGGGATCCTGAAAGAAGCTGCAAGCACCGACGAGCACGCATTAAAGGAACGCCAATACACGGCCACCTTCCTGCGCCGGTTACGGACGTTTTTCCAACTCTGAGATCTCGGGTAACGGGCAAATTGCATCTGGACGCGGCGTAAAATCCGATTATAGGGCTTCGCGGGATTTGGAAGAGATGAGCGAGGAGCGATCGAGGGAAGAGTATAATTCGGGCAAGAGCTTGCGCATCCTCGTTGTCGAGGATCACAGCGACACGCTGCAAGCTTTATCTCGACTTCTGAATCATTTCGGCCACGACATTTCCACTGCGGATGACGCCCGGAGCGCGTTGGATATGATCAACGCCAAAGAGTTCGACGTTGTGCTGTGCGATATCGCGCTGCCAGACGGGAATGGCTACGATGTCATTGCGGAAGCGAAACGAAAAGGAGCCGTCAAAGCCGTGGCGCTTTCTGGATTTGCCGCGCGTGACGATATCGAGCGCGGCAGAAAAGCCGGATTCGATTTCCATCTCGCGAAGCCGGTGGATTTTCACGAATTGCGCAGCGTTCTCGGCCAGATCGCGGCGTGAACCTCTGGTCCGGATGATGTTCAATCCACGGCTTCGCTTTGACTTTGTC
>QHOX01000215.1 GCA_003219465.1 Verrucomicrobiota bacterium
ATTCGCGTTCCCGAAGCCGGGCGGCAGGATTGAACGCGTCCCAACCATTTTGTGTCTGATCTGCGAACTTAATTAAGAAGCAAATCTCTGCGCATTTCCTTAAGGAAGCGCGATCGTGCGCAGACTTAAGTACTGCTAAAGGGGACAATTCTCACGGGAGGAAACAGGGATGAGAGCAACGCGATTAGCGTACAAACACAAACACTCATACAAAACTCTGTGGTTTGGGCTGGCCGGCACATTCTTGGTGATTGTCGGTTCGATCTTGTTCGGGTATGCTCAAGCGCAGAAGCAAGAAGCCGAGAAAATGAATCCGACCAAACCCGTTCCAAGCGACGCCGAGTTGCAGCAGAAGTTAACCAAGGACCAGTATAAGGTGACGCGTCAATGCGGCACAGAAACCCCGTTTCACAACGCCTACTGGGACAATCACAAGCCGGGAATTTACGTCGACATCATCACAGGCGAACCGCTCTTTAGTTCGCTGGACAAATTCGATAGCGGCACCGGTTGGCCCAGTTTCACTAAGCCGATCAAGTCAGAGAACGTGACCGAAAAGCGCGATACTTCTTACGGAATGGAACGCACCGAGGTTCGTGCGAAATCAAGCGATTCGCATCTCGGCCACCTCTTCGATGATGGCCCCGCCCTGACCGGTCAACGTTTCTGCGTGAACTCCGCTGCGTTGCGCTTTGTTCCAGTGGAAGAATTAAAGGAGGAAGGCTATGGTGAATATCTCTCGCTGTTTCAGCCACAGCAGCAACCTCAGTCACAGCAGAAAACCGGTGACGAGCAACCGCAGGCGAAAAAGTAGATAGCTGCGGCCTGTTTATCGCAGACGACACAATTGTTCCCTTCCGTCGCTTGTTGTCTTTCCGTGTCCTTTGAAAAGAGCAACGGACACCATAACTTACAGCGCTCATGACCCGCGACGATTTTGACTACGCGCTTGAAAACACGCGCGTGATCCTTGCGCCCGAGCGTCAGATCGCGACGTTCGGCAGCACCAGTTTCAATTTCTATTTGATCTCGGAGTTGATGGACCGCGTGAACCAGGTGCGGATTCGCAACGGCAAAATCCAAGCCGAACGCCCGCAGATTCTGACGCCGGAGCATTATTGCCGGCTGCTACTGGAGGGCTTCGGAGAAAAAGCGGAGCGATACGTGGATCAACTGCGTGAGCACGCCCGGAGCATCGCGGTGCTCCGGTACGGTTTTCAATTTCGCAAAACAGATCTAAACGAACAGACGCTCAGCGATTCAATCGACACGGTGATCAATCGGACCAGGCGGCAGGTCGAAAACAAAAACGAACCGCTCAGTGCGATCATCCAAGGCGTAGACGACGCGTGGGAAGTTTGTCTGCTCAAGTTCACCATCGACCTGGTAGAGCGTTCCTCTGGCGGTAATCTGGGCGATTTCCGCAAGCGCGGTTTGATCTAAGACCGTCGCTTCGGCCGCGTCCCCTGCTACACAAGCGATCAGCAGTGTCATGCCGAGCGAAGTCGAAGCATCTCTGTGTCCTGAGCGGACGCGCCAAACCGAACACGAACTGAGATTCTTCGACTGCGCTTCGCTCCGCTCAGAATGACATGAAAGACTTTGGTCGGAGCGTCCACCACCCAGTGCCCAATTCCCGAAACTATTCAGTCGCGTTGGCAACACATCTGCGAATAAATTCACCGGCGCGAGTTAATGCGCAACGCCCGTCTTCCAAACGAGCGTTCCACAAAGGCCACGCATGAATCATCTGTGGCCAGATCTCCAACGTCACTGCGACATCGGCCGCGCCGGCCCGCCCGGCAAGTCGAGTGGCGTCATCGAGCAAGGTCTCGTCAGAACCAACCTGGATTAGCATCGGAGGGAGGTTTCTGAAATCGGCGTAAAGCGGGGAGACGCGTGCATCTCTTCTGTCCATGCCGGCGGGCAGATACGCATCAGCCAATTCATTTAGATACTCCCTGTGAATGAGCGGATCGACCGCGGCTTTGCTCGCAATGGTCGAACCCGACATTGTCAGGTCCGTCCATGGCGAAATAAGCCACGCGCATGCGGGAAGCTCCTCGTGCCCGTCGCGCAACCGGCCGACCAATCCGAGAGTGAGTCCGGCCCCGGCGCTGTCGCCACTGATTGCAATGTGCGCAGCAGCGATGCCTTGATTTCGCAAGAATCGCCACGCAGTCAGCGCGTCATCGTACGCCGCGGGAAACGGATGCTCCGGCGCGAGCCGATAGGCGACCGCGAGTGTGCGCATTCTCGCCGCGCGGCCCGCTTCGGTGACCAAACGACGGTGACTCTGAATTGAACCGGAACAGTAGCCGCCGCCGTGAAAAAATATCAGCACGCGAGAAGGATCGCTGCCGGAAACCATGGAATATTCACCCGGCAGGCCGTTAAGATCGACCGCAGTCAGCTCAACGTCGTCTGCTACGGGCCAAACTGCGCCAACCTCATCGAGTCGCTTTCGCCTTTCAGGCCAGCCGACCGGACGTGGCTTCGAACGTAGCAGCGCGCGGACAGCATCGATTTCGCTTTGGACCATTGTCTTTCTACTGCGAAGCATCATTGAGTAGCGCGAAACTTTCGGCTTTCGTCAGTGCGCGCACCTTGGCATTCTGGGCGTTTGATCGGCAAGTGAAAAACTACGTCCGGCTTAATCTTAGTCTGCTTTATTGGATCTTCATTGCGCCGTTTACCGGTCAATTCTTCAAGATCGCGCCGATCTTCCGACAAATGGTTTTCATCGGGGCGCGCGCGGCGCCGATGGTCGCGTTGACGGCTTTCAGTGTGGGCGTGACGCTTGCGATGCAGGCTGCGCATTCTCTCGAAAGTCTCGGCGCGCAAATGTACATTCCCGATCTGGTGATACTAACGCTGCTGCGCGAGATGGGACCGGTTTTGATCGCGGTGATTGTCATCGGCCGCAGTGGCTCTGCTGTCGCCGCTGAGCTGGGCACGATGAAAGTGTCCGAGGAAATCGAGGCGCTTGAGGTGATGGCGATCAACCCGGTTCAATTTCTGGTGGTACCGCGTTTCCTTGCGATGATGGTCATGCTGCCAGCGCTCACCATCTTTGGAAATTACATCGGCATCCTCGGAGGCTGGGCGGTCTGCGTCTTCGCGCTCGATTTCAACACCGCCGGTTACATCTTGGAGGCGCTGCAAAGCGCGGATACCTGGGATTTGTATTCGGGAATGATCAAGAGCGTAGTCTTCGCCTGGATCGTCATCACGATCGCGTGCAACGCCGGGCTGAATGTCGAAGGCGGCGCCGAAGGCGTGGGCCAAGCTACTACGACATCAGTTGTGCAAGCTTTGCTAGCAATGTTAGTCATGAACGCGGTGCTCACGGGCATTTTCTTTTTTGCGGCATGAAGACTAACGGCAAACCGATGATCGAGGTTGATGGCCTTGTTCGAAAATTTGGCGATCGCGCCGTGCTCAACGACATCTCATTCAATGTCCATCTCGGCGATACGCTCGTTATCATGGGCGGTAGCGGATGCGGTAAGAGCACATTATTGCGGCACATGATCGGCTCCATGAAGCCGACTTCGGGGACGGTAAAACTGTTTGGAGAAGAAATCACGGGGATGAAAGAGCGCGAGATCATCCGCATCCGGTTGCGATTCGGAATGTTGTTCCAATCCGGCGCGTTGCTCGCCTCGCTGACAGTGGGCGAGAACGTAGCGCTGCCACTTTTGCAGCACACCAATAAATCTGACGATGAAATCCAAGAAATCGTGGAGCAAAAGCTTCAGATGGTCGGTCTCACCGGCTTTGAAGATCTCAGGCCTGACGAAATCAGCGGCGGAATGAAGAAACGCGTGGGACTTGCGCGTGCGCTGGCGCTCGATCCGGAGTTACTGTTTAGCGACGAGCCGACTTCCGGACTCGATCCGATCATGACCGCGGTAATTGACGAACTCACGTTGAAATTGACGCGGGGGAAAGGCATGACGGCAGTGGTGGTCAGTCACGATATGACCAGCGCATTTCGCATCGCTACACGAATGATTATGCTTGGCCACGGCGGCATTGTGGCACAGGGTACGCCGGATGAAATCCGCGCCAGTTCGAATCCCGAGGTGCAGCAGTTTATCAAAGGCGAGCCCGATGGTCCGATTCCGCTAAATCTTTCACAAGACGAGCACGAGCACCACCAGCACGTGAAACCGCGACCCTTCGTCAGAGCGCGCCACAGATTTCATCATAAGACAGGATGAAGCGCAATTTATCCGACTATTTCGTCGCGCTGTTTGTGATCGCATGCAGCGTTGTTCTGCTCGGCGCGCTCGCGTTTGCACTTACCGGACGACAGCTGAAAAAACCGGCGCGCACACTGCAAATCAATTATGAAGACGTAACCGGTATAAAAGTGAATTCCGAAGTGCGCTACGCAGGCGCGCCGGCGGGGCGCGTAATCGCGATGCGCCACCTTACCGCGCAGGAGCGCGAAGCAACCGCAAACAAAAAGGATGCTGTGCGCGTGACCGTCAGTCTCGACGACGGAATTCCGCCGTTGCCCACCGATGTCACTGCTACGCTTAGCTCGGATACCATGCTATCTCCGAAATTTGTGGCGCTTTCTGCAGGGACACCCGGCGGTCAGACGCTCGCAAATAACGCCGCGATCGAAGGTCATCCAGCATATGGACTTGAACAGATCACCGCGGCCGCCGGACCATTATTCGAGGACGCAAACAAATTGCTGAATAATCTCAACGTAACGGTTACGAATCTAAAGAAAGATCTCGACGACTTTGCGCCAAAGCTCGGACCGCTTGCTGATTCGCTGAAGATGGACGCGGACAATATACAAAACGTCATCACAAACATCGATAGCCTCGCCAAAGGCGCGGACTCGGTGCTGGGAACGGCTGACAAGTTCATCAGCACAACTGACAAGCAGCTTCAGGAACAGTTGAAACAACTGCACGTTACTCTTCTGAATTTGAAAGTAGTCACCACGTACGCTAAGGAACTGGTCGAAGCGCTCGCTCAAAAGCCAAACCGCATCATCTTCAGCGGAAAGCCCGCGACGCTCACCCCGGAATCCGAAATCCTTAAAAGCTCAAAGCCTCTCCCGGCGAAAAAACCTTAGCTATAGCCGCGTCGCTATGTGACGCCTCTCAAGAACGGCTTATAGAGCCGTTGCTACGGAACACCGGAAACCCGCGTCATGTCGGTCTCGCGAGGATCGCTGGCAGCTATGTCAGTGGTTTCTGGTCTTCACCTGGACAACGTTGGAGTTGGGACTCGTACCGTTGCCGTTATATGCTCGTACCCGATAATAATAGATCGTACGCGCGGCCAACCCGGTCACGTCTTTACTAGTCACGTTGCCGACGTCCAGGTCTTGGTACCCCGGTACGTAATTGGTGAACGAACTGTCCGTGGCCACATCCAACCTGTAACCTGTCGCACCATTTACGCCGCGCCAGTTCGCTGTGAAGCTGCTGGCAGTCACGTTGGTTGCCTTTCCCGCCCTTGGAGCCGCTGGCGTCGGCGCGGGCGTAGCTGTCGGAGTTGCAGTGGGAGTTGCCGTTGCTGTAGCTGTAGGTGTCGGTGTTGGCGTAGGGCTGGCGGCAGGGAACTGAAACTTGCCGACGCGCGTAAACCAGTTAGCGCTGCTGGTGACGGGATAATACTCG
The DNA here is from genome assembly GCA_003219465.1 of Verrucomicrobiota bacterium. GTDB lineage: Bacteria > Verrucomicrobiota > Verrucomicrobiia > Chthoniobacterales > UBA10450 > Udaeobacter. Next base: position 5,655 of record QHOX01000215.1, read on the forward strand.
TTGGTATGCCAGAAGGTAAGATTGTCGACAGGATCGATGGTGGTCATGCTGTAATCGCCCCAGCGTCCGCTGGAGTGCGTTTGGTGACCGCCACCCACGGTCATGATGGCTTCGCCCTGACCGAGATTATTCAGTGGATCGGCAGCCAGCCTGCCAGCATAGCGAATGGAAGGTTGCTGCGTCGCGCTGGAGGCAGAATAACCGATGGCCATGTTCCCGTTTTGATCCACGGCGATGCTGGGCATCCAGCGCCATAGACCATCGTTGCCGTTGTTCCAGCTTTGCTGCTGCACCGGTGTGGCTGGAAAATTCCCGCCAGTCGCATTGAATTGATACCAGCGAACGGCGGTGGGCCCATTCGGGTAATTGAGAAGAACCGTCTGGCTGGCCCAGAGCGATTCCACGCCAGCGCGATTCTGATAGACGACTGGGGTCATGATTTTATCGCCCAGGGTATCCAATTTTGCCGTTGTCCCATTCTGCGGCACCAAGAGGGTGGTCGTGGTGAATGCGTCCACGAAACCAGCGACAGTGATGTTTGCGTTAGGGCTATGATTTACGCCAATGCCCAACGTTGAGTTAGCCGGAGTGCCAAAATCGACGTGGAATTTCCACCCATGAACCTGCGTGAGGGTTACGCCGCCCGTAGCAGGGCTATCT
>QHOX01000040.1 GCA_003219465.1 Verrucomicrobiota bacterium
TCGGGTTCGCGCTTCGCATTTTCGGCAAATGTCCCCTCGCCTTTCCACGTTTTCATCGCGGCACGCTGCACCGCTTCATAGGCGGCCTTGCGCTCAGCGCCTGCGCGCGTGAGAGCGAGCAAGATGGATTGGCTGAAATACAGACCTTTCGTTAGCGCAAGGTTTTCCGCCATGCGTTCTGGATAAATTAGCAGCTTTTTGACGACGTCGCGCAATTTCACGAGCATGTAATCGAGCAGAATGCATGAATCCGGCAGAATGATGCGCTCGGCGCTCGAGTGGCTGATGTCGCGCTCGTGCCATAGCGCCACGTTCTCCAACGCTACGACGGCGTTCCCGCGAATTACGCGGGCTAATCCGCTCAACCGCTCGTTTGTGATCGGATTGCGTTTGTGCGGCATGGCGGAACTGCCTTTCTGGCCTTCGCCGAAAAATTCTTCTACTTCGAGCACCTCAGTCCGCTGGAGATGGCGAAATTCCGTCGCCCAACGATCAATGCTCGACGCGATAACCGCAAGAGTCGTGATAAACTCTGCGTGACGGTCACGCTGGACGATCTGCGTCGAAAGTGTGGCAGGTTTCAACCCAAGTTTCTCGCACACTGCACGCTCAATCTTTGGATCGATGTGCGCATGCGTGCCGACTGCGCCGCTGATTTTGCCTACGCGAATACGCTCGCGCGTTTGGGTCAGGCGCTCAACTGCGCGACCGAATTCGTCATACATCAGCGCCAGCTTTAAGCCGAACGTGATCGGCTCGGCGTGAACGCCGTGGCTGCGGCCGATCATCGGCGTCATTTTGTACCGGCGTGCCTGGTGTGCGATTACGCTTCGAAGGGCGTCGAGATCATCGAGAAGGATTTGGCACGACTCGATCAGTTGCACCGCTAGCGTCGTGTCCAGAATATCCGATGAAGTGAGGCCCTGATGAATCCAGCGCGACGCTGGTCCGACTGATTCGGCTACGTTTTCGAGAAAAGCGATGACGTCGTGGTTCGTTCGCTTCTCGATTTCCAGGATCTTGGGAATCGAGAACCGCGCCTGTTTTCGAATCTCAGTAGCGTCCTCTTTCGGAATCTGGCACAGCTCTGCCATTGCCTCGCAGGCGAGCACTTCAATTTCCAGCCAGATTTCAAACTTGCGTTGGTCCGACCAGATTTTGCTCATCTCCGGCCGGGAATAACGGTCGATCATCCTGGCAACATAAGAGCGACCGGGGTGAGCGAAAAGCGTTTTTGCTTAATGTGTGGGCCAATACTGGCTGTAGAGTGCGCTGTCCCAAGCGCATCAGATCCAAGAAATCCGCTGAGGACAGCGGACACTACAGCATTAGAGGCTAGCGAGCGAACTTCGCCGGTTTTGCCTAGCAAACGCGGGCGCGCAGGAAGCGTCCGTTATCCTGTACGCGTACTTGACCGCTATCCAAAAGATCGGCGACGGCTGCCACCATCTCTGTACTGCTGCGCGTGCAGGAACTAACTGCCAGAATCAGATCACCGAGCGAGAGCCGAGTGCGCGGTCTGATGATTTGGCGAAATTGGCGATTCCTCTTCATATGCTGGCCGTTTCTCCTCTGAGCAGATGCGATGCCAGCAGTGGTTGTGAATATGTCATCCATGGTTGTGCGTGCAGTTATTTACTTTTTGTGCACTTTAGAACTGACCATTGAGCGACACTTTTGTTCAATTTTAGAACACCGGCCTTCGCCAGCGCTACGGCGTGGCCAAGCATCGAGTCGACCGCGAAGAGTGCGCCCTGTTACGTGCGTAAGCGGGGCTTCATCAATCGTAGAGCGAAAATTTACAAGGCGGCAAATATCGCGATTACCACGAGAATGCCTTTCGACTGCTGACGGATGAAATGTTCCGCTGCTTCAGGGCAGGTCAAACGCTCCGGCTCGATGCGGTACGCTTTGTACTGGTCAGGCGCAGAACGATGAAATACAACACCGCCAATACCGCCACAAAGAGAATGATCCAGTGCGAATTGGTCTTCACAAACGTTACCCAGCCATCAACGTTGGAGATCAAGTCCGGCTGCACTTGGTAAGCTTTGGCGCCCAGCCAGGCCAAGACGCTGCACCAAAGCGCTGAGCCAATAATGGTCGCGAGACTGAATTTCCAAAAATTCATCCGCACAAGTCCCGCCGGGTAGGAAATCAGATGGCGAATAACCGGCAACAATCGGGCAAAGAAAACGCCGCCCGTTTCGTAACGCTCCAACCAGACTTCAGCACGCTCCAGTTTGTCGTGTGTGATGAGGAAATATACGCCGAAGCGATAAAGGAGAGGACGCCCAATAAGAAGACAGATCCAGTAACCTATCGCCGCGCCCAGATACGATCCGATTGTCCCCGCAAGGATAACGCCGGGCATGCTGAGATGGCCGCCAGCCGCGAGAAAGGCCGCCGGCGGAATGACGATCTCGCTCGGAATCGGGATGATCGAACTTTCCATCGCCATGAGGGCAATGATGCCCCAATAACCGCCGTGTAGAACCCAGCCAAACCAAATTTCAAGTAATTGATGCATATTGTCATTCCGAACGAAGTCGAGGAATCTCTAGAGGTCGAGCTGCGATCGGTTCGGCGTAGTTCACTCCAAAAACGAAAATCCGCAATCTAAAATTCAGATGTCCATTTATCGGCGCGTTCTCCGGTACTATCAGCCGTTTTGGGGACAAACGATTCTCGGCCTGTTTCTGTCGCTCGTCGGAATTGGCCTCAACCTGCTCAAACCGTGGCCGTTCAAAATCATTGTGGACGATTTCCTCAGACCAATGCCTGCTGCGCGCGGCGACGATTGGCGCACCTGGGTCCCCCTGCTCTGTCTGGCGCTGGTCGTGATCCAATTTGCCTGGGGACTCATTAACTGGATAACGAACTACCTATTCGTGAAGATCGGCCTCCAGGCGCTCCTGAAATTACGCACCGATCTCTATTCTCATCTGCAACGGCTCTCTCTCAAATTTCACGATGCCCGGCGGTCTGCCGATTCCAGTTTTCGCGTCGCGTACGATTCGCAATCGATCCAAACGATCTACAACAAAGGTTTCACCAACATCTTTGCTTCGGTAATCGCGCTGATCGGCACATTCATCATAATGCTGAAACTCGACTGGGTATTGACGCTGCTTTCCCTGGCGATCGTGCCTCTGATCGTGGGCACGATTTATTTCTTCGCGCGCCGAATTCGTAGTGAATCGACCTCGATTCAGGAACAGGAAAGCGCAGTCCTTGCGCAAGCGCAGGAGGGACTGAGCTCGATTCGGATGGTGCACGCTTTCGGGCGCGAAGACTTCGAGGTTATGCAATTTCATCAGCGGGCGCAGCAGAGTTTGCAGGCAAATCTGCGGCTGACGTTAACGAATGTGAACAGCGCACTGGTGATCAGCACGCTCATGGTGATCGGGACTGCAGCGATGTATTACGTAGGAACTCTGCATGTGCTCGCCGGCACGCTGAGCCTCGGTTCGCTACTGGTTTTCAGCGCTTATCTCCTGATGCTTTATCAACCGCTGGAATCTCTCACCTATACCGCGTGGGCGATGGAAGGAGCTACAGCCGGCGCGAAACGCTGCTTCGAAGTATTGGATCGTCAGGACGACGTGCGCGACTCGCCAAATGCGGTGGACATTTCATCGGCTCAAGGCGCGATCGACTTTTGCTCGGTCAACTTCGGCTACGCCGAAAGCCGAATCGTCTTGCGTGATATCGATCTTTCCATCGCGCCGAATCAAATTGTCGGCCTCGTGGGTGGCACGGGTACGGGGAAAAGCACGCTACTCAGCCTCGTGCCACGGTTTTACGATCCGACTACGGGCTTCGTAATGCTCGATGGTCGCGATGTCCGTGAGATGACGAAGAAATCTTTGCGCGCGCAGATCGCCATCGTGCTGCAAGACACGCTACTTTTCTCCACCACCGTTCGCGAGAACATCGCCTATGGCCGACCCGATGCGACTGAAAAAGACATTATTGAAGCGGCGCGCCGCGCGCAGGCGGACGAGTTTATTCAGCAGATGCCACAAGGATACGGCAGCCTGGTCGGCGAACGCGGCGGACATTTGAGCGTTGGCCAACGTCAACGAATTGGAATCGCGCGAGCATTTCTGAAGAATGCGCCAATCTTGTTACTCGACGAACCGACTTCTGCACTCGATCCCGCGACCGAAGCTGCCATCATGGAAACGATTAAGGAATTAATGCGCGGCCGAACGACTTTGATTGCCACACATCGGCTGGCGACCATTCACAACTTCGATCAGATCATCGTGCTGGATCACGGGCGCATCATCGAGCAAGGCCGCGGCCCCGAACTCCTAAGCCGGGGCGGCGTTTACGCAAAACTTTATGCATCGGGAAAATTTCCAACGTGACTGCCCTTGTCATGTTGAGCGAAGCGAAACATCTCTGGTTCACTTCCTGCTTTCGTCCCACGCTGTTATTGGGAAAAATCCGAGATTCTTCGCTTCGCTCAGAATGACACAACTCACGATCCCATGAGCAACGTCAGACAAGACCGATACGTTGAACACGACTGGTGGCAGGAGCCGATCCCGTCGAACGTGGAGTTCGGCGAGGGCTTCTATTGCGAGAGCGCGCAAATTTTTCGAATGCTCCGAAGCAAAGAACCGCGCGCAGTCGTGATTGGCAAACATGTTTCATGTTACGCCGGTTGCTCGTTTGCGATCGGTAATCACGGACGATGCACGATCGGCGATTTCACGCTGCTGAACGGCGCGCTGATCATGGCGGAGGAAAAGATTGAGATCGGTTCATATTGTCTCGTTTCATGGAACGTCGGCATCGCCGATTCCGATTTTCATCCACTGGAGCCGGCTCAACGCCTGATCGACGCACAAGCGCTGGCGCCATATTTCGAGAATCGACCGGCGCGCCCCACATTGAAAACCGCGCCGGTCAAAATCTGCGACAACGTCTGGATCGGAATGAACGCGGTGATTTTGAAAGGCGTCACAATCGGCGAGAACTCCGTGATCGCTGCCGGAGCAGTGGTGACGAAAAGTGTCGAACCGAATACGGTGGTCGCCGGGAATCCAGCCGTTGTCGTTAAGAAATTCCAACTGTGATTCATTCCAATGCCCGAGGGCCAAGGCCCAATGCCCAATGCCGAATTTTCTTCGTTCGACGTTGGGCATTCGACGTTCGGCGTTCGGCGTTCTCTTGCTCATGAAACGCAAACGAATCGTGGTCATGGGCTTTATGGGCTCAATGCCGATCGCCGGTGTGATCTGGCAACACATTCATTACGTCGTTGGAATGCGACGCCTTGGGCACGACGTTTTCTTTATCGAAGATTCGGCCCGTCTGCCGTACAACCCCGAAACGTTCGAAGTGACCGACGAGTTCGATTACGCGGCTAAGGTTCTCGCCAGGCTGGCGCGCGAATTCGATTTCAAAAATCGGTGGGCATATTGCGCCCGATACCTGCCCGGCACTCCAACTGCCGGCATGTCGCTGAAAAAAATCCGGCAACTTTATCGCGATGCGGACGCAATCCTGAACGTTTGCGGTACGCAGGAATTTAATGACGATTTACTTGTTTCCGATCGCATTCTTTACATCGAGAGCGACCCCGGCGTTGAACAAATCAAGATCGACAAAGGCGTGAAATCGACAGTTGAATATCTGCGGCGGCATCGCGCACTTTTTACGTTCGGAGAAAACATCGGAACTAAAGATTTTCCCGTGCCACTGCATGGGTTCAAATGGCTGCCGACACGGCAACCAGTCGTGACAGATCTTTGGAAAACGGCGCGCTCCCCTTCTCGTGCCGCGGTATTCACCACAGTGGCAAACTGGTCCACAAGTGGTTTAAAGGACATTACGTGGCGCGGAAAGAAATATCTATGGAGCAAATCGCGCGAATTTCTCCGGTTCATCTCGGCGCCAAAGGAAGCTGGCGAAACATTCGAGATGGCAACCAACATCGACGATACAAAAACGCGCAGAAAATTTGAGCAAAACGGCTGGCGCCTGACTTCGCCGCTGCAAATGAGCGTCGATTACTGGCTCTACCGCGATTACATCCAGCGCTCCAAAGGGGAGTTTACGGTTGCCAAGGATCAATATGTCCGACTCGACACCGGCTGGTTCAGTGATCGCAGCGGATGTTACCTCGCTGCCGGCCGCCCAGTCATCACGCAGGAAACCGGCTTCACGAAAAATTACGGTGGCAAGAAAGGTCTCTTGTCATTTCGAACGCTGGAAGAAGTCGCAGATGCCGTGAAAAGAATCAATGCCGACTACGCGAAACACTCTCGCGCCGCTCGCGATGTTGCGCGCGAAGTCTTCGAAGCCGAAAGCGTGCTCGAATTGGTTCTCAACCGGGCCGGGATCTAAAGAATCCAAGGGAAGCTACCGACATTAAGGTTGGAATTTCGAATGAATCAGCGCACGATGCCTGCATGAAAATTGCCACGATTATTGCTCGTGTTCTTCTCGGACTCGTTTTTGTCGTGTTCGGGTCGAACATCTTTTTGCATTTCATTCCGATGCCGCCGCCTCCTCCGGGGCTGCTTGGAGATTTCACCAAGGCGCTTTTCCTGAGCCACTATCTTCACGTTGTTGCCGTGTTCCAAATCGTCGGCGGTTTGCTTCTGCTCGTCGGACGCTTTGTCCCTCTCGGTCTGGTTTTGCTTGCTCCCATCATTGTGAACATTGATCTGGTTCACATTTTGCTGGACCCCAGTGGGCTGCCAATGGCGATCGTCATTTCGATCTTGTTAGTCTTGCTCATCTGGCGGTACCGCGATGCGTTCAAAGGAATCGTGAGCCCTTGATCGAGGTATGGCGACACAAACCGAAAAAGAGGCACCTCACGTTGTGGTGCACGGCGGTGCGGACACTTTCAAACAGGAAATCGTTGCCGGTAAACATCACCTCGTCGCGGACGAACCAATAAGCGCTGGCGGCGGGGATGCTGGACCGGATCCCTACGATTATTTGCTCGCTGCGCTTGGTGTTTGCACTTCAATGACGATCGGTTTTTACGCGCGGCGAAATCATATGCCTTTGGAAAAGATCACGGTTTCGCTTTGGCACTCACGCATTCACGCAAGGGATTGTGAGGAGTGCGAGACCAAGGAGGGCATGCTCGACAGAATCGATGTTGAAGTGCAACTGACCGGGTCTCTTAGCGCAGAACAGCACGCCAAACTAATGGACGTCGCAGCTAAATGCCCCGTACATCGGACGCTCACGTCCGAGATCAACATCAGATTAAGGGCCAGCGAGAGGCCGGTATGACGAGGGTACTACGAGCTACGAATGTGTTTGGCGCGCCAAAGGCGGCGCTGTTCAACTCTAGCTTGGGGCAACGCCCCAGATTTGCTGACCCGATGAAACCCGAGCGCTGAAAGCCCAACTCAATTGCCGCGCTGATTCGCTCCATCTGGCCGATTGAAACGCGCCTTCAGCGCTGTTCAATGGTCATTTAATCCCCTGGGCGATGCCCCAGGCTCACATCTGAGTAGCGCCCTCGGCGCGATCTATCAGATTCGTTGCTCTTCCAGATCGTACACGTCGAACCAGTGATACACGACACGGTTACGCGGGACGTATCGCTGGATGTAATTTTCCATGAATTCCTGCAGTTCCGGAGGCAGGTCGCTCAGACGCAGATCGCGTTCCTTGTTGTTCCAGGCAACGACCTCAGCCCGCTGACGTTTTTTTGCGTGTTTTTCGATCCACGCCGCGGTCTCTTCGTCGGTTGCGCCGCTGGCAACTAGCGCACGAAAATCGTCGTAGTGAATCTCCGCAAACCTCAACCAGCGTTGATCCAGTGGGCAATTGGAATGGTATTCGCCCTGCCAGTCCAAAAGCACCGCGCGGCATTTGTCCACCGCACGCGCGGCCAAGACATAGCCAGCCAGAGTCGCGCGCGGGCTACGCGGGAATTCCTTTCCGTCCCGCAGATCGCGGGCCAGCAATTTCACTTTTTCAAGGTCTTTATGCATAAGTGTTTCTTTTTCCTTTTCTTTCACTTGGCCCGGCTGCGCGTTGATGTTTTGTCCCGTCGCACAACCGCTTTTCTATCAGCTAATCGCTGACGGCTTGGATTATGGTTGGGCGCCTGACGGTGTCTGCGACCCAGAGATGTCACACGAACAACTGTCCTGCCAGCATCCGGCCTTTCGATAGAACGCGCCAATCTCCGCCAATACGCCGCGACCAGTGCTTCCTCAGAAGGAAAGGTTCTCATTTTGTTGCGTGCTCGTTTTCTACCAACTGTTTGAAATTGCCGAGGTACTCCTCCAGCTTGACTGACAAGTTCGGCAGATCGAAAACCGAGCGTATCTTCAACGTCACTTCGGTTTCCTGTTCGGAGTGCCGTTCGAAGGCAACGACGCCGGACATTAATGCGTTCGAGAGCGCGCGCCACGCGATACGCCGGCCAGGAATCTGAAGTAAAATCTGGAGAACTCCCTGGTATTCGTCGCCATTTGCATGCCAGCTATAAGAAAACTGGCACTCGTCGATTCGTCGTACGTTACGCAGTGGCGTGATGAATTTTGAAAGCTCCTCAACACGCGCCCACTGCTGAAATGCGCGCTTCAGAGGGGCCCTAACCACGATGGATGTTCGTGTGGCGGTAAGCGGCGCAATCCTCGAAGCGGATCCTTGGATCACGTCATCAGATCGAGAAGCGCCCATACTGCTCCTTCGCAAAAATGCGGCTCCACCCGTCGGTGAAATTGAACGACCACATGTTGAACACGAGCATCGGATCGTGACGTCGCCGGGGGCGGCGAAGGATCGTGCGCAATGAGCGCTTTGAATTGGTTTGGTATTGTCTGGTTTTCATCTGTGATAATTGTCCTTCCAGATGTTAAGCAAGCTCAAGGTGTCGCACGACGAAGCAGTAGTTGGATTTCCCCATCAAGCCTGAGAGGGAGATCGCGCCACCTCTTTCGAGGGATAACGCAAATCTCGCGGCGGTAACGAAAAGCGATTAAATTCGCCAGCAGGAGGATGAGTATTAGCACGAAGCAGGCGACGGCTGAGAGCGCGATGCCATCACCGCGAATCCGGGGCGCGGCATATCGCTACGGACTGGCAATTGTTTCCTTCGCGATCGCACTCGGGGTCGGTCTGTTGGCGCGCCGCTACGGCATCGGGCACCAGTTTGCGATGTTGCTTTTCGCGATCGCCGTCGCTGGCTGGTACGGCGGACTGGGTCCCGCACTCGTCGCAGCGGTGCTTTCAAGTCTGGCTTACGATTACTTCTTCACGCAACCCCTTTACCAGCTTGGGTTCACGAAATACGACCTTATCGACATTGCGCTCTACATCTCGTTTGCCTTTCTCATCTCTCGATTTCGTGAGGTTCGCTGGCGAGCAGAGGATAAACTGCGTGAAAGCGAGGAGCGCTACCGGACGCTTGTTCAGCACGCCCCGGAAGCGATCGTTGTCCTGGATGTAGATACGGGCCGGTTTGTAGATGCGAATAAAAACGCGGTGCGTCTGTTCGGACGTTCAAAAGAGGCTTTGCTCGAACTCGGTCCGGTGGCGGTGAGTCCGCCAACGCAACCGGATGGCCGTCCCTCGAGTGAGTCAGCTGTCGAGAACATACAAAAGGCGGTCGAAGGAGCTGACGTGGTATTTGAGTGGATGCATCTCGACGCGGCGGAAAAAGAGATTCCTTGTGAGGTACGGTTGGTGCGTCTTCTTGCTGCCGAGCGCGTCCTCGTTCGCGGGAGCATCATCGACATCACCGAGCGCGAACGTGCGCAGCAGGCGCTAAAGGAACGAGCCGACCTGCTCGATCTGACGCACGACACCATTTTTGTGCGCGCAATGAACAACGTCATCACGTATTGGAACCGCGGTGCGCAAGAGCTTTACGGTTGGAGCAGTGAAGAGGCGCTTGGCCGGCCCTCACATGAACTGCTGCGGACGGAGTTTCCGGAACCGCTTGAGCAAATAAATGCGAAGCTGCTCCAGACAGATCGATGGGAGGGCGAACTGATTCACGCCGCGCGCGATGGCAAACGCTTCGTAGTCTCAAGCCGGTGGTCATTGCAACGCGACGCGCACGACGAACCACTCGCGATTCTCGAGACCAGTACCGATATCACGGAGCGGAAGCGAGCAGAACAGGACCTCAGAAGCCAGGCCGAACTCATACGCCTCGCGCATGACGCGATCATTGTCCGTGACCCAGAAAGCCGAGTAACGTTCTGGAACGCTGGCGCGGAGAAGACCTACGGATGGACTGCAGGGGAAGCGACCGGCAGAGTGACGCACGAGCTTTTGCAAACGCGATTCCCCGTTTCGCGCGAGGCAGTCGATTTTGCGCTTCAAGAATCGGGAGAATGGGAAGGTGAGCTGACTCACGTCAGGAAGGGTGGCACCGCCATCGTCGTGACCAGCCGCCAATCGCTACGCCGCGACAGCCATGGTGCTCCCGCGGCGATCATGGAGATCAACCGTGACGTGACGGACCGCAAGCGATCGGAAGAAGAACTCCGCCGACTGAATGAAGAACTGGAACAAAGGGTTATCGAACGCACAAAGGAGCTTGAAGCCGTCAATAAACAACTAGAAGCATTTGCTTATTCTGTCTCGCACGATCTTCGCGCGCCGGTTCGGCATATCGCCGGATTCACCGAGCTTTTGCAAAAACACGCGGCCTGGATCCTCGATGACAAAGGCCGGCATCAAATCAGCATGATTCTAGATGCGGCCAGCCGCATGGGCACACTCATCGACGATCTTTTGGCCTTCTCGCGGATCGGCCGGGCAGAAACGCAGAACACAACCGTCGATCTTTCCCAGATTGTGAAAGGCGTTATTGGCGAGTTCGCGCCAGACACACAGGGACGGAAGATTGTGTGGCGCGTTGGCGATTTGCCGAGGTGCTACGGCGATCCGGCGATGCTCCGACTAGTGTTTACGAATCTCGTCTCAAACGCGTTAAAATTTACTCGAACACGTGATCAGGCCGAGATAGAAATCGATTCGCTCAACCACAGTCCCGCCGAAGTCGTCGTGTTTGTGAAAGATAACGGAGTGGGATTCGACACGAGGTATAAGGATAAGTTGTTTGGCGTCTTTCAGCGCCTGCATTCGCAGGAGGCATTCGAAGGCACTGGGATCGGGCTGGCGACAGTGCAGCGAATTATCCACGCGCACGGCGGCAAAGTGTGGCTGGACAGCTCGGTCGATCACGGCGCCACCTTTTATGTCGCGCTGCCCAAGCTTGGGAAGGCAAATGCATGACTAACAGCTTTGTTGAAAAGATGACGCTCGCCGTACTCACGGCCCATCGGCCCGTGCGTTTGCCTTCAATTACGAAAAGACCGTCCACAGGGAGGCTTCAGCACGTTGCAAAACCGGAGAGAGTGAAGTCCTATTAAATCAAGCAGGCCATATGAATCTACCACCACAGAGAACTCCGCTGATCGAATCGCTCGAACAACTCGGCCCGCATGACCACTTCTGTTCGATCTACGAGAGCCCTGAAGAACATTACGCGGTTGCTATTCCATTTATGCGGATGGGTCTCGATCGCGGCGAAAAATGCATTTACATCGCTGACGATGGGACGCTCGGCGACGTCCGGGAGGCCATGGAGTCGGAAGGAATTGACGTGGAACGTGCCACCGAGTCTAACTCCCTGATTCTGGCAACCAAAGACCAGGCATATCTGAAGCGCGGATCGTTTGATCCCGACTGGATGTTTACCTTCTGGAAAGAAGCCACTGACTTGGCCATGAGCGAAGGATTTCCCGCGCTCCGGGTTACCGGCGAGACCGAATGGTTGGTGAGAGGGGGGCGCGGGCTTGAGCGCTGGATGGAATATGAAAGCAGGTTGACTCATGCGCTCTCGGAAAACAACTGTTCTGCGCTTTGTCAATACAACCGGCACTGCTTTCAACCGGAACTCATTCTGGATGTCATCCGCACCCATCCCGTGGTCATCTACCGCGGTACCGTCTGCCGAAATTTCTACTATGTCCCTCCTGACGAATTTCTCGGGACTAACGAGGCCGAACGTGAAGTAGAAAGGCTATTGACCAATATCCGAGAACGCGAAGACGTAGAGCGTGCGCTTCGAGAACAACTCAGCGAGCGGGAAAAGGCTGAGCAAGCTCTTCGCCGATCGCGGGATGAGTTGGAAACGAAGGTGAAGGAGCGGACTGTGGAGTTGAGGAAAATGAACGACGACTTGCAAGCCGTTAACCGAGAATTGGAGACATTCGCCTATTCCGTTTCTCACGACCTGCGCGCGCCGCTTCGACACATCGCGGGATTCACCGAGTTGCTGCAAAAACACTCAGAGCCAGTTCTCGACCACAATGGCCGGGACCAGATCACCAGGATTCTGGGCGCAACCAACCGGATGGGCAGTTTGATCGACGACCTTCTTGCCTTCTCCCGAATCGGCCGGGCGGGAACCCAAAAGGAAACGATTAATCTCGAGCGGCTCGTGAAAAGCGTGGTCGCCGAAATTGCTCCCGACACGCAGCATCGTAGTATCGTTTGGCGCATCGGGCATTTACCAATTTGCAACGGTGATCCTGCCATGCTCCGGCTGGTATTCGGTAATCTCGTTTCGAATGCCGTGAAATTTACTCGAATGCGCGAGCAGGCCGAGATCGAAATCGGTTCGTTAAACCGTAGCCCCGATGAAGTCGTCGTGTTTGTGAAAGACAACGGGGTTGGCTTCGACATGAAGTACAAGGACAAGTTGTTCGGCGTCTTCCAACGTCTTCATTCGCAAGATGCGTTCGAAGGCACTGGTATCGGGCTCGCCACTGTGCAGCGAATCGTGCATCGGCACAGCGGCCGCGTCTGGGCGGAAGGGTCGGTCAATAACGGCGCCACGTTTTACGTCGCGCTGCCAAAACCGTAAAAGCGAAATGTTTAAGCCGTGTTATAGATGTCATTCTGAGCGACGCGAAGAATCTTTGATATCTCGCCATACCGAAAGACAGAGACGTTTCTGCGCTCAACACGACAGGGCTATGAGATCGGTTCTATGAATAATCTAAAACGCATTTTGTTAGTGGAAGACGATCCGAAGGATGTTGAGCTTACGATGACTGGGCTCGCCGAGTACAATCTCGCCAATGAAGTCGTGGTCGCGCGCGATGGCGAAGAGGCGCTGGAATACCTGTATCGCCGCGGCAAATACCAGGACCGTCCCAATGGAAATCCGGCGGTGACGCTACTCGATCTCAAGCTGCCGAAGCTCAACGGATTCGAAGTTCTGGAAAATATCCGGTCGAATGAAAACCTGAAGATGATTCCGGTCGTAGTCCTTACCTCCTCCAACGAAGAGCGTGACTTGGTGAGAAGTTACAAATTAGGTGTGAACGCCTACGTCACAAAGCCCGTCGATTTCCACGAGTTCGTGAATGCGGTGAAAGAGCTGGGCATATTTTGGGCCGTGATCAACGAGCCGCCGCCGGGAAGCGTGAAAAAGAGATAAACAACAAATGACTTCTCCACTCCGAGTTGTACACCTTGAGGATGACATCCGCGACGCAGAACTGGTCAAAGCCACTCTGGAAGCAGAAGGAATTCACAGCGAGCAAAGGAGAGTTGAAAACGAGCAGGAGTTTCTGGGCGCACTCACGCAGGGAAATGTAGATCTTATCCTCGCGGACTACACGCTGCCGTCGTTCGATGGATTGTCCGCTCTAAAGATCGCGCAGCAGCACGCACCCGATGTTCCATTTATATTTGTTTCTGGAACACTGGGCGAGGATGTCGCGATCGAAGCGCTGAAGAAAGGCGCCACGGATTATGTCCTAAAGACACGTTTGGTCAGGCTGTCGCCCTCGATTATGCGGGCATTGGCTGACGCTCGAGAGAAGGCAGAACGCAAACGGGCACAAGAAGCGTTGCGCCGAAGTGAAAAAGAACTTCGCGATCTCATTGAGACCATTCCGGCGATGACTTTTGCTACACGGCCTGACGGCTCCAATGAATTTGTAAGCCGGCCGTGGATCGAATACTCAGGACTTGCGGCGGCACAGACCACGCGCTCGGGCTGGGAAGCTACACTTCACCCCGAGGATGCGGAACAACATCGCGAAAAGTGGCGCGCATCCTGGACTACCGGTCAGCCCTTCGAAAACGAAGCCCGGCATCGCGACGCGCACGGAAACTATCGGTGGCTCCTAGTTCGTGCGGTGCCACTGCGGGATGAACACGGCAATGTGTTGAAATGGTACGGAGCTTTGACCGACATCGAAGACCGCAAACGCGCCGAGGCTTTGCTCGCTGGCGAGAAACGCATTCTTGAAATGGTAGCGAAGGGCGATTCACTGGCTCAAATACTCGACAGCCTCTGTCGGTTGGTGGAGGAACAAGCCAGCGATGTGCTCGCGTCCATCTTGTTGCTCGATCGTAATCGCTTGCGGCACGGCGGCGCGCCCAGTCTTCCAAGGGATTACACGAATGCGATCGACGGAATTGTTATCGGACCTTGCGCGGGTTCCTGCGGAACAGCCGCTTACTCGGGCCGACAAGTGATCGTTGAAGACATTGCGACGGATCCGCTATGGGCGGATTATCGCGACGTGGCGTTGCCACACAATCTGCGCGCTTGTTGGTCCACGCCGATCTTTTCTTCGCAAGGTAAAATAATGGCGACATTCGCCATGTATTATCGCGAGCCACGCAGTCCGAGTCCAAGTGATCAGCAGGTCATCGAACAGATTACACACCTCGCAGGCATTGCGATTGAGCGGAAGCTGACACAAGAGAAGTTAACACGAAGCGAGCGCAACCTGGCTGAAGCGCAAAGGTTGACGCACACAGGTAGTTTCATTTGGGACATTAACACGAATGACTCCTACCTCTCTGAGGAATGGTATCGCATTTACGGATTTGATCCCGAAAGAGACAAGAGCGGGTGGCGCGAGCGTCGCCAGCGAATTCACCCGGAGGACCTGCCGAAATGGCAAGCAGCTGTAGATCGGGCAATCAGCAAAAAATCGGACTATGAAGTCGAGTACCGTGTTGTTCTTCCGGGTGGAATAACGAAGCACGTTCATTCTATTGGGCATCCTATTTTAAGTGCTTCTGGCGATGTCGTGCAGTTCATGGGCAGCGTGACAGACATTACCGAACGCAAGCGCGCCGAAGCTTTGTTCGCCGGAGAGAAACGACTGCTCGAAATGATCGCGACCGGTGTTCTGTTGAAAGAGATCATGAAGGAGTTGTGCGTCATTATCGAGGAGCAACGGTCTGGGACGCTCGCTTCGGTCTTGTTACTGAATGCTGACGGCACCCATCTCAAGGTCGTTGCCGGACCGAGCCTGCCTGACAATTGGACGCAGCAAATGGAAAAGCTGGCGATCGGTCCGTGTGCTGGTTCTTGTGGCACGGCCGCCTATCGCCGCAAGCCGGTCATCGTTTCCGACATCGCGACCGATCCATTGTGGGATGTGCCAGAACATCGCGCCTCAGCATTAAACCACGGCCTGCGCGCCTCCTGGTCGAACCCAGTGCTTTCGTGGGAAGGAAAACTCCTGGGCACATTCTGCATGTATTATCGCGAACCACGAAGCCCGACCTCGCAAGACATGGAGCTAATTGAGTTGGCGACGCACCTCGCACGCGTTGCGATTGAGCGTGATCGTGCCGAGCACGCGCTGCGAGCGTCCGAGCAGCTGGCCCGCAGCCACGTTGACGTAATGATGCGGAGCCTCGATGTGCTGGCGACCGAAGCTGCGCCTGAAAAATTCATCGGCGAAATGCTACGCACGATCGGGCAGAATCTTCGCGCCATGCGCGTGCTGCTTTGGCTGCGTAATCCGCTCGATGGCAGAGTGCGCATGCAAGTGGTCATCGAGGATGATCGACAGGTGCCTCTGCATTCCGACCATCCCTTTGTCAATGATCCGGGCGCGTGGCAAAAGAGACCCCTGTTCCAGGAAATGCTCTTTACGAAATCGCCTGTGGTCGTCGATGACATTGACGGCGATTCACGTCTCGAGCCCGAATTTCGTGAATATTTGAAGCGCCACCGAGCCCGCCGGTTCATGGGTATTCCGATGTTTGTCTCGGGGGAGTTGCGTGGCTTGATCGGCATTCATCATTCGGAGAAGGGCGCGTATCGCGCGGCAGAAATCGAATTGGCGCAGGCTCTGGCACATCACGTCATGCTTGCGGTGCATGGCCAGGAGTTGGTCGTGCAACAGCGGGAGGCCGCAATTCTCAAGGAGCGGACACGCATGGCCCGTGACATTCACGACACACTCGCTCAAGGATTCACCGGCGTAATTATTCAGATGGAAGCGGCCGAAGAAGCATTGCTGGAACAAGACCCGCAGCACGCGATCGGGCACGTCCGCCGTGCGCGTGAGCTGGCGCGGGAAAGTTTGGGTGAAGCGCGCAGATCCGTGCACGCACTTCGGCCGCAGGCACTCGAGAAAGCTGCGTTCGCCGATGCGCTGAAAGCCATTATCAAGAATACGGCGGCAGGCACCGCTTTGCGCACTGAATTCCGCGTGCAAGGGAAACCGCGTCACCTCGCTCCAGGTGTTGAGGAAAATCTGCTCCATATCGGGCAGGAAGCGTTGAGCAACGCATTAAAGCATGCGCGGGCGACGAAGTTTCAGGCGCGGCTCTCTTTCGATTCGCAGGCAGTTTCGCTGGAGCTCAGCGACAACGGAGATGGCTTCGTTACTGATAGGGGAAACGGCGGAGGCATCGGCCTGATTGGCATGAAGGAACGCGCCGATCAGATCGGCGCGACTCTAAGTATTTCAAGTGAACCCGGTGAAGGAACGAGCATCGTAGCTGTTTCCCCGTACGACGAAGGCGTCATTTAAATGAAAATAGGAGAGGACAAAAGGAAGAGGGCAATGGATAGGAAAAAGAAGGAATGCATTCGGATCCTGATCGCGGACGATCATAGCGTCGTTCGCGAAGGATTGGTCTCATTAGTTAAACGTAAGTCGGACATGACTGTTGTAGCAGAAGCGAGCAACGGCCGCGAGGCTGTCGATCTTTGGAAGGAACATCGGCCCGACCTCGTCTTGCTCGACCTGCGCATGCCCGAACTCGACGGCGTTGGTGCAATCAAGGAAATCCGTGGCTTGGATGAGAACGCGCATATCGTCGTCCTCACCACGTTTGACGGTGATGAAGACATCTACCGCGCCATTAAAGCCGGTGCGAAAGGTTATCTCTTGAAAGACACGGCGCGCGAAGCTCTCATGGAGTGCATTCGCAGAGTGCATTCCGGCGAGACCTGCATACCACCAAGCCTCGCCGCCAAGCTGGCCGATCGGATTAGCGGCGAGGCATTAAGCGCCCGAGAGATAGAAGTGCTGCAACGTATTGCCGCCGGCAAAAGCAACAAGGAAATCGGCGCCGAATTATTCATCAGCGAAGGTACTGTGAAGACTCACGTCAAAAGCATCTTCAGCAAACTGGATGTAGTGAGCCGCACCGAAGCCGTCGCGACGGCAACTCGTCGTGGCTTAATCCAGCTGTAGTCGTAACACAGCCATGTTGGCTGTTCTGTCGAGCGGGCGCCTTGCCCGCAGGCGCTGCCCAGGCTCAAACTAACATCGCGCCGTTGACGCTCGCCTACACATTTGTTAGCGAGGGCGCCACGGGATGCGCCTCATCACAAAAAGCGGCACAATAACGCGGCACTCCAAGACGTCACCGTCGAAGCGAGCGTCAGTTTCACACATGCGTTTTCGGGTGCGCCGATGCTTCGGCGCTTTTCGTTTCGATGTCGCAGCTTTCGTCCTCGCCGTAGCGCAAGCTTGCCAGCACACCGCCGTCCCAGAGATGATTGCACCTATGAAACTCTGGAATTGGAAAAAGGAAAATCTTCCTTCGGCAGTGCACTCCATCCGGACTGCGGGTGCGGCGACCGTGTCGGTGTGCGTAGCGCGGCTCATTGGAATGCCGGAGGCATATTGGGCGGCGATTGCCACACTTGTAGTGATGCAATCGACCCTGGGCGCAACGCTCACGTCGTCCATCGAGCGCATCGTCGCCAGCGCATTGGGCGCATCGCTCGGAGCAGTTGAATCGACTTACTTTGGCTCAAACCTGATTGTATTCGCGGTCGCGATTTTCCTTCTCGGGGTCCTGTCGTTCGTGTTGCGTTTGGAAAAGACCGGTTATCGATATGCCAGCGTGACTTTGACGATCATCGTCCTCATTCGACGGACCGGCGCGCCATGGATAATTGCAGCGCATCGTTTCATAGAGGTGTCAGTTGGAATCGTTGTCGCTCTTGCGGTTGTTGCTATTTGGGAGGAGCGGCAGCGGCTCGCCGATAACACTGATGTTGAGTGACGCCACCCCATCAAAAAAGGTGTTGCGTATGTATCCTTGGGCAACACCGTAAACTGCTACCGACGCGCCGTGGTAATATTGCTAACCTGTTACGATGTTTGGCCCTGAAAACGACTAAATTGCTCAGTTTAACACTTTGCTGGAGCCGCTCCGAACTGAAAAACCCATCGCGGGGTCGCTCACGGTTTCGGCTTCAGCAATTCCGGCAAGCGATATTGCAGGAGATCCCCAATACGTCCGATGCTGACGTCCGCTGGCGAATAAGTTGCGAGGACTTTCGGATCGGTGGCGTAGTGACCTTGCCTAACGAAAACAGTTGTGACACGCGAGCCCCAGAATGCTTTCACCGCAGCCAGGATACGCAATTTGTCGTCCACCAGCACGTAATGTTGGGCCGGGTAGCGTTCCTCGACGTCATCAAGTTCCTGCTCCTTATGCACGTAAATCAGCACGCGTCCGGAGACCGCATTCGCCAATCCTGAGCGACTGACCTTGAGCGGTTGGAAAACAACGTCCCCGTCCGAGAGAATGACCGCAGGACCCCATTGCTGGACCCGCTCAATCACTTCGAGGGCATCAGGAAAAAGACGCTCGGCGAAAGGATAATTGATCAGAAAATCAGACACGAACAGCAGAGACGGGGCGCGCGGATGTTTGGCCCGATATTTTTGCAAAGCGCCAAGGTAATCTGCATAACCCAGTTCGGTTCGCAGTTGCTCGAAAATCTTCCAATATTCCTGCGCTCCTTCCGCGCCGAGCTCGGTGGCGAGGTGGTGTTGCAGATCTGCTGCCACTCTGTCGTTATCTAGCAGCGTGTTGTCGACGTCGAACAAGAAGATGACGCGAGTGGGAGAAACATCGCCCTCATTCATTACTGGGTAGCAGCAAGCACAGTGCCTTTAATCGCCCAAATGCTTCGCGCGTGCCACTTCGAAATGCAATAGCACATCCAAAGATGCATTGCCTCCCCTGCTCGGCGTCCTCGACGATTACTGCGACTGCGCAGTAAGATCGCCTAATCCAGCCTCGATCGTAACGGGATCTGGTGCGCCCCATTCATCCGCATGGGTCCGGAGTATGCGCGTCTCGCAGCGCGACCTTTTTTCGGGCTGCTTTTGATCACCAACTGGGGGAACGATCGCGAGTGACCAATTCCGACCAGACTCCGGCGAAACAAGTAATCCATCACCGCAGTTTTATCGTCGCGCCGGTACGCGGCCCAAAGCGCCTCATCAATTTCGTTCGACGATGTATGCGTCATGCTGCTTGCGAGATAGAACGGCGACTCGCCGACTCGAACGAGGCAATGAGCTCAGCAAGGCGGCGGTCATACGCGTCGCATTTCGGACAGTTCCCGTCAGCATCGATCCACTCCGGATGCTGCGCCAGCAAATCGCGGTGCAGTTGCTCCTTTAACTCGGCGTACGTCCGAACCTGGCGCCGCTTCCTTCGCCTATTCAATAAGCTGTCCTGTAGTCCCATTGCGTTCACGATGGCAGTTTCGCTCTCGCCGCAGGCGTCTGCTTCGGCGCGTTGGAAAGATTTCTGGGTGCAACCTGAGGGTGGCTGCGCACTATCTCTTTTGGGTGATACGCGCGCAGGCGTAACTCATAGGTCCCTTGCCTGACGGTAGAGACACACCGTCCAGCCAAAAACATTTCCGCCCATCATAGGTGGTACTCCAAAATCCGACGGACGCGCAATGGCAGCAAATGCGCAGCACCGTAGCCTGCCCACAAGATGGATATTAAAAAATATAGCGCGACGGTAGTACGAGAAATCTTTCAGGTCCTTTGCATCGTATTATTGTTGATGACCTGGTGCACGCTCTCGGCGCAGAACGAACAACCACGCATTCGAAATATTGTTCTGGTTCACGGTGCCTGGGCAGATGGTTCCGGCTGGAAAGGCGTTTACGACATTCTGGTCAAGGATGG
>QHOX01000212.1:0-6013 GCA_003219465.1 Verrucomicrobiota bacterium
TTCAAGCAACTGCAATCGCAACATCAGCGGAAGAGCCCAGAGTTCTCCGATATCCAGTGGCGTGATCGCTTGAAACGCGCCCAAAAATCTCCGGATAATCTCGGGCTCCAAGGCTCCGTCGGTCTCGGACACCATTTCCGCGGCAAGGTGATAAACCCGGGGCAACCCCGCACTTGGGCCGCTGGCGATCAGAGGCAGCTTTCCATAGTATTTTTGCGGAAGACTCTTTCGCAGATCGGTCACCTGTTCCCGAATCAAATAGGCGTTATCGAGCAGCCACTCCGCCGAAAGGGTGAAGGCGTGGTGCGCCTCGGCCGACATGGTGAGACTCATGTTCGTCCATTCCAAGGCGTCCTCGATTTCGAGTAACCGGTGCAGGAAAGATGCCCCGCGCGGCTTCGCTGCGCGGCTAACCGCGATTGCGCGTGCGAGGCTCGCCGCCTTTTCCACGAGACGCTGACTCGATGGCAGTTCATGACCGAGCGGTCGTGCGGTCGGTTCGACAGAGAAAGGTGGCGGCGGATAAAAACCGAACGTCACCGGCGCCTCGGTTTCCATGCCCCGTAAAATCGCCAGCACGCGCGAGGCTTCGCTCGCTTCGACTTCAGCTAGAACGACCGTTTCATTCGGCAGTATCGTGTTCGTGAATCTGGCGAAGCTCGCCGAATCGACATGCTCCCGAAGCAATTGAACCAGAATCCAGCCGGTGATCGCACCTCCTAACGCGAACGCAGCGAGTGCCAGAGCTACCCCGACGGGCCGGTTATCCCACAGCATTCCGCGCGCCCAAAAGATAAATGCGCCAAGAACGACGCTAAGAATTAAAGCGGCGGCCGATCCGCCGATCGCCGAAATCCCAGGTTCCTCGACCCGCTGCCGACCTTTGGCCGAAGCGTAGATCGCCGCAGCCCGACGAAACCGAGCGCGATGGAGATTCTGCAGTACGGCCCGACCGGCTCCCACACTCTGGAAAATGCCAACGACCAAGACGCGATTGTTTCTCTTCGGCCAAAATCTCATACTAACTCTTACAGGATGTTATCGACTTGGGAACATCGACGCGATTCAACTTCGGCTACAGGAGACTGATGCATTCCGTTTAGGCGGCTGTGGTACGGCAAGCCAAACGTAATTAGCAGAACCATCGCACACGCAAAGTTTTTCAGTCGCTCACTTGATGCGGTTATCCACGCACACGATACACACCCATTTTCAACAGTTCATTTGGTTCAAGACAACCAGAGACTCTGTTTGGCGCGAAGTAGGGTATACCCGTGAACAAACATGTATTTTCCCTAATCGCTGTTCTGATCGGCATGGCGTTTCTGGCGTCTTGCCAACAATCAGGTTCAACTGGCACGACCAGTACTTCAGCCATGAGCAACCCGTCACCGACACCAGCCTCGAAGAGGTCGGCGAAGAGAAATCCGCCGAAGACACAAGGTTCAACTGAAGCGCCCTCACCGGTACCCGCGGGATCTACTGCTCCTGCACCAACGCCGTAAACTGCAATGTTACCTGCGGGCATTTTGTGCTCAACCACTTGAGGCGCGTTCGCGCGTTGAAGCGCACAAACGCGCACCAATAGGCGCGCGCTGGCCCGGTCGAAGTACCGCCAGCAGCGAGGCGACCGAATGGCTGCCAGATACGATTTAGGTGGTATGAAAAAATGCGTTTGCCTGTTGATTGCGTTAGGCCTGTTCGCGGCGTGCGAGCAAAAGACAACAACCGTCAATCCGCCTGCGGAAAAGAAAGAAAGTAACACCACAATCGTAAATCCACCGTCAGAGAAGAAGGAGACTAATACGACAGTGGTAAATCCTCCGGGAGGCAGCAGCACCACGACGAAAGAAGAGAAGACTGATATTAACGTCAATACTTCGCCAAATCCGTAGGCGCACTTTCCGCGATTTGTCGAGCGCGCGTTCAGAAACGCGCACTCCCAATCAAATAAGTCAAGCTATGCGTTTTATTCTGCTTTTAATCCTGCTATTGCTGGTGATCGGCGCGCTTCCGACGTGGCCGTATAGCACTGGCTGGGGATACTATCCGAGTGGGCTGGGCATCATTCTGCTGATTGTCTTGCTGGTAATTCTGCTTCGCTAGCAACCGGCGAGAGAAACAAGCAGCACTCGGCGCTGGTGATTCACACCTTATGGCGCAATGGCCTGAGTGCGTGAGTTAGTTTTTGCAAGCCTAGTTCCAACCGCGTCTTCACGGTCCCAAGAGGGGCCCGCGTGGCGGCAGCAATTTCCCTGTGGCTCAGTCCATTGAAAAAAGCGAGCTCGACAGCTTCGCGTTGTAGACGAGGCAATGCTCGGATGCTTTTCCTCAAAAACTTCCTGAGATCGTTCAATACGAGTGCCCGAGCGGCATCGCGACGCGGTGTTTGCGACTCTTGGAGGACTCGTCTCTCGTATCGCTCTCGCGCACGAGAATAAGCCTGACGCCGTCGCAATCGGTCGATGGCACGCCGCCGCGCGATGGTGACCATCCAGCCGAGTGGTTTCCCAGCTTTGGGTGAATAACGGCCGGCTTCTTCCCACACCTGAATAAAGATTTCCTGCAACACATCATCGGCTTCGGCTTCTTCATGAACCACGCCATCGATGGTGGCTCGCAGTCTTTTGCTATGTCGGCCATATAACTCCGCAAGAGCTTCATGACGACGCCTGGAGATATGTTTCATCAGCACCTCATCCGGCGCTGATGCAACCACAGGCTGATCGAGCGTGGCCCCAATCATACGCGACAAGCCTGCATTGGCAGTGTCGAGGGGGCGCGTTGCGTTTTGCCAGGCCGATCGTGCCGCCAATGGGTTTCAACTCGATCAGAGTGAACGGGCGGCCTTGCGTAACGCCACTGATCCGGCGTGGAATTACAGCCTAACGTGGGACAAGACAGCTTGAATTTACCTCCGGGCAAACGGCGAATGTCCACCTGCCGGCCCTTAAATTTTCGACCGCAAAGAACGCAGACCCGCTGGTGGTCGAGCGAATTCCAGCTCCTCAAAGGATCGCCTACGCGCAAGATCGAGAGCCGATCATCCAGATTAATATGCGCGATCATATGCAACGAGCATTCTGCTCATCGCATCGAGGCACACAATCGGAGCGCGGGCTGATTGTGTGGTCAGATAAAATCCTACGACGCGCTTGCTGTAACAGCTTCGACGGTCAGAAACCGCCGCTACAGCAACATCAAATCCAGAAACCTGCGGGGATCACGGCGTTTTTTGGGACCACGATGATGCCGTCACGAATGAAATAATTATCTCCGTCCAGGTTCTGCGATTTGCCTTCCGGCGTAATCACGACGCCATCGCCGATGCGCGCGTTCTTGTCGATGATTGCACGATCGATCACGCAATTTTTCCCGATGCCCATTGCCGGCTGCGAGGAATCAGTTAGGCCGAGTTCAAAGTAATCCGCGCCCATTATGATGCTGTCGCGGATGGTGGCGCCGCTTTGAATGACGCTGCGTATACCGATGACGCTTCGCTCCAAGTGCGCGTCCGAGATGATGCAGCCGTCGGAAATAATCGCCTGACGCAGCGTTGCGCCGTTAATTTTGCTGCCCGGCAAAAAACGCGGATGCGTATAGATCGGAGAGTCGGGCTCAAAGAAACTGTATTCCGGAACCACATCAGTCAGATCGAGGTTAGCCTCGTAGAATGCGCGGATCGTTCCGATGTCTTCCCAGTAACCTTTGAAGATAAATGCGCTGACGTGCCGATCTTTGATCGACGTTGGAATAATGTGTTTACCGAAATCGAACAGATCGCTCTCCAAGGATTTGATGAGCACTTCCCGGTTGAAAACATAGATGCCCATTGATGCCTGAAATAATGAATCGTCTTCATTCGCACCGATGTCGCGGAGCAGATCCCGGCTCATCTTCATTTCCTGCACACCAGATTGATCCGACGGTTTCTCGATGAACCCGGTGATCCGCCGATCGACGCCGCTCTGCATGATGCCAAACTCACCCACCTGATGGCGCGCCACGGGTTTCGTGGCCAATGAGATGTCTGCGCCGAGCCGGATGTGCTGATGCAGCAGCGCTCGAAAATCCATCCGGTAAAGCTGGTCGCCGCTCAAGATCAGGTAATAATCGTACGGGCGCTCAAGAAAGTAGCGCATGTTTTGCCTCACCGCGTCGGCGGTTCCCTGGTACCATTGCGAGCCCTCGGGCGTTTGTTGCGCGGCGAGAATGTCCACAAAGCTGCGCGAAAAATTATCGAACTTGTAGCTCGCCTGAATGTGCCGATGCAGTGACATGCTGTTGAACTGCGTGAGCAGATATATCGAGCGCAGCCCTGAATTAAGACAGTTGCTAATTGAAATATCGACGATCCGATATTTGCCTCCCAGCGGCACCGCCGGCTTGGCACGGTCTTTAGTCAACGGAAACAAACGCGTGCCTGCGCCGCCGCCCATGATGATCGCGAGCGTTCGCTGCAATGTGCCCGGCGGCAGCGCCCCGGGCGTCTTCTCCGTTGAAGTTTGCAGAAGCGATTTGCGGTCCGCCTGAGCTCGCATTGCGAATAATGAATAACCCAGCATCTGGGCTTTTGCGGCAAATTTTTTTAAGATGCAGGGTGCGTGTGGGCTCAATGTTGCGAGTGAGAATGGCCGCAACTACAGTCCACAATCATGTGTGGAATTGTAGGCTACGTCGGGCGCGCGCACGCGATGCCGATCTTGCTCGACGGATTGCGCCGCCTCGAATATCGGGGCTACGATTCAGCAGGGCTCGCTGTCGTCGATGGAGGACAGCTCGACACACGCAAATGCGCGGGACGCATCGCCTCGCTCGCAAAATTGGTCAAAAAGCAACCGGTATCAGGTTCGTTAGGCATCAGTCATACGCGCTGGGCGACGCATGGCAAAGTGAACGATCAAAATGCTCATCCGCACTTCGACGCAAGCGGCAAACTGGCTCTGGTTCACAACGGCGTCATTGAAAATTATCAAGCGCTCAAGGACGAGCTCGTCCGCAGTGGCGACACGAATTTTCGCTCCGATACCGACACGGAAGTGCTCGCGCATCTGATCGGGAAACTCTATAACGATTCGTGCGCCAGTACAATGGATGCAGCCGGAAAAAAAGCCCGGCTGTTTGATGCCGTTCGCACAGCGCTTCGACAAGTGATCGGCACGTACGGGATCGCCCTGGTTCACGCTGATGTCCCGGATTTCATGATTGGCGCGCGCCGTGGAAGTCCGCTCGTGCTCGGCGTTGGTAACGGCGAGAATTTTCTGGCCAGTGATGTCAGCGCGATCGTCGCTTACACGCGCGACGCGGTTTATTTGAACGACTTCGATGTCGTCTCGGCCGGACCGGACAAATTCGAGATCAGTTCGCTTGCCGGCGACATCACCGAGCATCCGGTCAGCAAAGTCGAGTTCACGGCCGAAGATATCGGCAAGGGTGATTATCCCCATTACATGCTCAAGGAAATCTTTGAGCAACCAAACACGGTGCGCGACGCAATGCGCGGCCGTCTTAATGCCGAGGAATGCACTGCAAAGCTGGGCGGCCTGAACATGGCGCCGGCACAATTGCGCGACGTCGGCCGAATCGTTCTTACCGGCTGTGGCACTGCGCTGCACGCCGCAAGAGTCGGCGAATATTTGATCGAGCGACTGGCGAACATTCCCACGGAAGTCGATTACGCCAGTGAGTTTCGGCATCGCAACACACCCATGACGCCTGAGACGTTGGTCTTTGCCATAAGCCAGAGCGGTGAAACTGCGGACACGCTCGGCGCCTTGCGTGAGAGCCGGCGCAAAGGTTTTCGCACCTTGGGAATTTGCAACAACGTCGCAAGCACAATTGCGCGCGAAAGCGACGGCGGTGTTTACATGCACGCCGGACCGGAGATTGGCGTGGCGGCCACCAAATCGTTTACGTCGCAGCTTGTTATTCTGACGCTTCTAGGATTGCTCTTTGGCCGGATGCGCAACCTTTCGACGGCAGAAGGAACTCGCGTGATCGAAGCGCTCGAGGC
>QHOX01000212.1:6036-8987 GCA_003219465.1 Verrucomicrobiota bacterium
CGAGCTGTACGATCAGATAAAGCAAATCGCTGGCAGATTCGCGGATGCGAGCGGCTTTCTGTTTTTCGGGCGGCAGTTCAATTTCCCGATTGCTCTCGAAGGCGCGCTGAAGATGAAGGAGATAACCTACCTGTTTGCCGAAGGGCATCCGAGCGCAGAGCTCAAGCATGGCGTCATCGCGCTGATCCGTCCTGATCTGCCCTCGATCTTCATCGCGCCTGACGATTCGGTGTTTTCAAAGAACTTGAACAACATCGAGCAAGTGAAAGCTCGCAAAGGACCGATCATCGCGTTGA
The DNA here is from genome assembly GCA_003219465.1 of Verrucomicrobiota bacterium. Lineage (GTDB taxonomy): Bacteria > Verrucomicrobiota > Verrucomicrobiia > Chthoniobacterales > UBA10450 > Udaeobacter. The sequence continues at coordinate 6,333 of QHOX01000212.1, forward strand.
CCAGTGGCAACTGCGCGAAACATCTCAAAGCCATTGCTGGCGAGATCGTTGTGCTCCCGGAAGCGCCTGATTACGTGATGCCGATTCTCGGCGTGATTCCACTCCAGCTTCTGGCGTATCATCTCGCTGTCGAACTCGGGCGCGACGTCGATAAACCGCGCAATCTCGCGAAGAGCGTAACCGTCGAGTAATTTTGCGGTGCCGAACGCTCTAAAGGCACAGCGCAGGATTCATCGGCGCATAATGTGAATCGCGAGAATACGGCTTTGATGACGCGCCAGCAGATAATCGACAAAATCGCCAATAATTGAGTTTGGCTTGTTACCGAGCTTTGTCACTACGCGGCAAATCAACGTTCTGCTGCGCGCGTGCCACTCCAGGTTAATTGCTCCATGAACATCGCGAGCACTGTGTATTTTCGCCCAGCCATGCGGACGGCCCGGCTGTTTATGCCAGACTTTGATAAAACCGAATTTTTTCTCCAGCTGCGGATCGCTCATGATTTTGTTCCGCAACGATCCGGTCCCGGTCGCGATTACCTGAATGACTGTCTGCATTTCAGCTTACTGCCTAACGTTTCAGCAGGAAATCAGTTCCTTTGCAATGTTTCTTTAATTCCGCACGTGCCTGAAATAAAAGCCAAAGGCGTGCGTTCACCTCAGCCTGGGGCAACGCCCCAGGATTTTCGAAATCAGAAGCCAGCAGCGCTGAAAGCGCGACTCATCTCTGCAGCGAGCATTGAATCGCGCTTTCAGCGCTTTCCCATCCGGGGCCATCGATCACCCGGGGCACTGCCCCAGGCTAAGCTGAAATCGCGCGTTTGGCGCTCACACCACATGATCATTTGTGTCACGGAAGCAGCGATCGATACATCACATAAACATCGACGTATCCTTTTTCGGGGTGGCGGAAGGCGCCAGGCAACGTGCCGACGATTTTGAAACCGAGTTCCTGCCAAATACGGATCGCCGCCGTGTTCGTCGAAATCACGAAGTTGAATTGTATCGCGCGAAAACCAAGCCGGCGCGCTTCGCTCAAGCAATGCTCGGCCATTGCACGACCGAGTCCCTGCCCTCGCGCGCGGGTCGAGACCATGAAGCCTGCGTTCGCGACGTGCGACCCACCACCGGACTGGTTAGGCCGCAAGATGTACGTGCCGAGAATTTGTCGCGCCCGGATGATTGTAGGGGAAACCGTTGGCTTCCCTGGGACGGCAACGCCGTCCCCTACAGCATCGCCCTCCGCTACGTACGTTTGAGTGCGCGGCCCAAACCAGTACGCGAGCGCATCCTCGCGCGAGATGTTGGGATCCAACGCATAGGTATCCCCTGGTGCCACGACCTCTCGGAAAATGTTCCAGATGGCATCGCGATCCCTTTCGTTGGCCGCGCGAATTTTCATTGCCGCTAACCAACAATTAGGGTAACCGCTTCGGTTGCCGCAATTCCACGACTATCTGAGCACCAACAACGCAGCGAGCGCGGCGAGCTTTTGCTCTGCGCGCCATGGTCCACCCTTTGCCGGCGCCGATCGCCCGAGATCTTGTATCGCCCGTTTCACATCATCGCTGGACTGCTTCAGTCGCGCAGCCACGCTGGCGTAAGCGTCGCGTTCGAGGAGAACCTCAGTGCGAATCTCATGGTCCTGCAAAGGTCGCTCTACCGCCGATCGAAATAATCGACCTTCGAGGGCATGCGCGCGAATGTGCGGATTTGCAATGGCAGCCGGATCGATCTGGCTTCCCACCACAAGGGCAGCGCGCGTGACCCGAAACCCCTTTTGGCGATAGCCATTAAGAAGTGTTAAAAGCGACTGTTGCGAAATGCATCGCACCACTCGCTCGCGTCGCTTCAGTGTTGTGGAGTCGGTTTCCAATTCTCCCGTGCCTGCATGATACGGCTGCCGGGTTTCGGGGAGTCGCGGATCGCACAGCTCGACGCGGTTCACGTCGAAGAGCTGCGGCGAATGCGCTGTTTCTGTCAGGAGCACAACAGCCGCCCAACCGGATTTCACTCGAAATCCGAGAGCGGCACCCTGAGGCTTTGTCATCTTGTTCTAAAGGTCACAGGGACTGTCGCTTCCCATCCTTGGCTGGGAGCAGACTTCCATTGCCGAAGCGTTTTCACCGCCGCTTGGTCGAAGTACGGGTTTCCCGTGGACGTAACGATCCGAATATCCGTAACGTTTCCCTGCGGATCGAACGTCAATCGGAAACGGCCAGTCCCCGACTGCCCAGGCAGAGATTGCCCAGGCGGAAATGACGGCGCAGGCGCATAGAGCAATCGCGGCTTCGGCGTACTGTGCGGTGTCGGACTCGTTTCGGCCGTTTGCGGCCAGCGCGCCTGAGTATTAGGCGTAAGTCGAGACAAGACCGAGTCCAACGCAGCGACAGGACGAGCAATGGTTTTTTCTGCGGCCGACGTGACGATGCCGATCACGTCGCCATTCTCATTTACGACCGGCGACCCGACCAAACTTGCAGGAGTTGCTCCCGCAACTTCCAATCGATCGGACAATTGTGCAGTGATGGTTGTTTCGCGAGCGTTGCCCTCGTTTCCAGCCGATGCGCTGCCCACCACAGCGACACGGGCGCCCACTGAGAGCTCACCGGTTTTGTTCAGGTCAAGAAACCTCAAAAGCTTTTGGGGCTTGACC
>QHOX01000212.1:9019-11430 GCA_003219465.1 Verrucomicrobiota bacterium
TCCGCCGTCCGCCGTTTTCGCGACAGCATTAACGCCGCCTTCAATTGCATGTGCGGTGGTAACAAATCTGCCGTCTGACGATATGAAAAAACCGCTCTCCGTCCGCAACAAATTCCCTTTGGGATCAAACGTGGTCACCCAAATTACCGACGGCCGCACCTTGGCTTCGAGACTTGCTAATTCGGATGATGGAGTTTGGCTGGTGTTCGCTTGAGGCGACGGACTCACCGCGGCGACCGTTGGTGATTGCGCGGTTGTCGCAATCGGCGGTGGCGATTGCGTTTGCTGCGCGAGTAGCGATTCAGCGACAACCTGAGTCGTCGAATGTCCTACGGTCACAAAGACAGTGATCCAAAGCGCGTATCGAAGGGCGAACCGAACCTGAATCATCGCACGCAGTATAGTCTCGGGCAGGCTGGGTTAATCAAGCCGGCAAAAAGGGCGTTTGGCTTTGGAAATATTTGTAATGACACAACCGGCCACAGGCGGTGGCTACAACTTTCCTAAACTGCCTTAATGCCGTTTGAAATACTGAACCGCGCGTTCGTGCTTTTTCGCTGCAGCCTTGCTGTTGAACGTGCCGAGATTTCTTCGTTTCCCGGTCTTCGGATTCTTCTTCCGCGAATACAGCCGATACTTGCCGGATTTCAGTTTCCTGATCATGGATATTCCTCCGCACGGTGCGCGTACGCAGATTTTACGCTTGTCGCGCCACCGAATATATTCGCAGCGCACTCGAAACCCGCGCGCGTTGAATTGTAGGGCAACCGCCTCGGTTGCCGAATCAGAAGGCAGGCAGGAGCGCCCGCCCTACAAAGGCTTCCTCAACCGATTCGAAAAACCAAGCGCGAGAAGCGCTGCCAGAATTGCGAGATTGGTCGCAAGATGAGACGGGAAACTCCAATTTTGCCTGGCGTGCCCGAAACAGCCGCAGGTGATGTCGAGTTCGCGAACTTTCGCCGCAATTATGGCGAGGTGCGAATTCTACGGCGGAGTCGGTGTGACCTTACTGACTGTGCCGCTGCCGTAGTTGGCTACCCAAATACTCGTGCCATCAAAGAGAATTCCCTCAGGATCGATTCCTGTTACAATGGTATGCTGGCGCGCGCCGTCGCTCGCACGGAGTTGCCCCACATTGCTATCCGGGGCGTAGTTCGTCACCCAAATGTGAGTGCCATCAGAAGCGAGTAGCTGTGGGTTCTTTGCAACTCGTACCGTGGCTAAGATGGCGCCGTCGCTTAACCTTAACTTGGTTACAGTGTGGGGTATTGTGGCACCCCCAGGATATGAATTAGCTACCCAAATGTCATGGCCATCGAAGACGATGCCATTCGGAGAGATTCCGGCGGGCACGGTGAAAAGCAGATGACCATCGCTTGCCCGCAACTTCGACACAGTGCCGTCGACCCTGTTTGTCACCCAGATGTTAGCACCATCAAAAGCGAGTTGGTAAGGCTGCTGGCCTACGGAGTATATGCCGAGAATCCTTCCATCGCTGACTCTGAGTTTGAAGACGACGTCGCCGGAGGTAGCCCAGCCTGCCACCCAGATGCTCGTTCCATCGAAAAGGATGCCCCCAAGCTGAGAACTCCCGAGGTCAACAGTTAATTCGCGCGTCAGGTCGCTGCCACGAAACTTCGTCACTTGGCCGACTTCATTTGTCACCCAAACGCTGGCGCCATCCCAGGCGACAAAAAAGGGTTCGAATATCCCGTAGGTACCGAGGATGACGCCGTCACTTGCTCGCATCTTTATCACGGCGTTCCCGATCCAATCCGCGATCCAAATATTGGCGCCATCGAAGGCGAGCCCAATCGGACTTGATCCCGCCGGGAATGTTTCGATCGAAACGGAATCGGAAGACTGCCTAGCCGCCGCAGGCGACCCAAATAAGCAGTTTAGGGGTAGGGCGAGTGTGGCTAGGACAAAAAGTGCAACGGCTCTGCCCAATGGAGAACTGCTTTTTCGGATTGATATCCAAGATTTTGGGAATAAGCGAAACGATCGCTGAAGCAGCAGGCGGGCGGTGAATTGGAGTGCTTGCAAGTTCATGAATCAGTTTGTACCGAGGTTGGACCTTGGAAGTCAATCATGATATGACGCCTCTCCGGAGGATCATGCAAATCCATTGACGTTTCGGCTTGAGCAACCAAGCCCAGGGTGACGCCCGAGAAGGTGCCTTCGAAGTCGACGTAGCTCCTCTTGAGGCGCACAGCGGGGCTGATCACCTAACAAGAATCAAGCGATATTTTGCGGTCTGTTTTCAAACGCAACTCGGAAAGAAAGCACAAGCAGCGCGCCGAGAATTGCGAGATTGGTCGCGAGATGAGATGGGAAACTCCAATTTTGGCTGGCGTGCCCGAAACAGCCGCAGGTGATGTCGAGTCCGCGAACTTTTGCCGCAATCGTCG
>QHOX01000409.1:0-1063 GCA_003219465.1 Verrucomicrobiota bacterium
CAGCCTCAATCGTAGTGGTCCCATCTTCATGGCGGACGACGCCGCTGCCTGAAATCACATGATAGAACTCCCACTGTGCGCTGTGCGAATGATACGAATAGGGAGCCTTCCCCGGCGGAATACGCAAAATCTCGACATCAAAGGGATGCCGCTCGTTCAGGTCTGTGGACTCGGGCTTGCGTCCCAGCTCCTCTGAAATCTCCTTGCCAGCGCCAACAAACTTTCTTTTCGGCGATGACCAAGTGACCTCGACCATCTTTGTTGTATTGACCTTGTGCATGACGTAGTCGCCTAACGAGAAGGAGATAAGCCACCGCTGGCGAGAGCGAGGTCACTCAAAACCTTTTTACTTTCTAATTTCACCTTTGTAATTCTTTAATCGGTCAGCGGTTGGCTCCAGCGGTTGGTTAGGCGTTAGGGGTGCTGTCATGCAAGGGCTAATCCGGCCTCGAGTCCTGCATGTCTTTGGCGAACTGCATGGCCCTCCTGCGCTGCTCCCGAATTGCGTTGTCGTCCAACTCCGCCGCGTCGCAGCGTGTCACTTCGTTCGTCTCCAAAAACCTCTGATAAGCCCGCTCTTTGGCGCGCGCGGCGCGCTCCTCGGCTGCTCGCCGTCTTTGTTCTTTTTGGTATTCTGCCCAGTTTTTGCGGTCTAATTCATCTTGAGCCGCTCGCGCTTCGGCGATGCGCTTGTCGTATTCTTCCTTTGTCTCGCCGTGCCACAAATAGTAGATCAGCTTTTTGAGTGGATCGAACATATTCGTTGTCGGTGACTTAATTACGTCCGGGCAGGAATGGTCATGCGCAGCTACGCCTAACGAGACACAAGATCAGCGACCGCGCGAATCACGAATGACGTTCGCGTGGTCTGAAATCTAAGCATGAGGACGGTCTGCGGTTCGCTGCATCGCCTGGTTAGACCTTCTCCCGCTGCCATGGCCCTGGCGCGCTAATCCATCGCGAAATCTTCCACTCACCGCCTGGTTGCGGCTGCCAGACCTCGAAGCTTTGGATGACACGATGAGCCATCCGGCCATCGGGTGAGTGCACCGTCTCTTGCCAA
>QHOX01000409.1:1219-2693 GCA_003219465.1 Verrucomicrobiota bacterium
TTGGCTTGGCCCGCGGCGTCGCTGCGATTGGCGGCGGCCCTCCAAGCCTCGATTGCCTGCCTGATCTGTCGCTCCACCGCGGCGCGATCTTCACTGGTCTGAGCACGCGCGGGCACTACGAACTCGCCGGCGAGATATGCGGCAAGAATGGCAGATGTAATGCGGAGAACGCGCGTCATTGAGGTCTAACGAGAAGTAGACCTATAAATTTACAAATGCACGCGAAAATGAAAATGCACGGCTCAAATCCATTTCTGGCTGGTCAGACTTCGTTCCCTTCGATAGGAGGGGAATATGGCCCCATCGTCGACGGACCCTGCGCATTACACTCTCTCGCTCGTAAATCACCGGACCGGACACCGACTCAGACTGGAAATGGTCGATCTCCCATTTCCCAGCCGCAGCTATCGTCTCCGCGTTAACCCCGTGAGATAAAGTGAAGCAGTACGTATACGTTTTGCGCTCGCTGGCAGATGGACAGTTTTATGTGGGACTAACCAGTAACCTGCCAGCGCGATTAGAGACACATAACGCAGGACTCGTAACTTCGACCAGATTGCAGCCCTTAGAGCTTATCTATTGGGAAGGGTGTTTAAATCGGAGCGACGCCGCGCAACGGGAGAAATACCTTAGGACCGCTTGGGGCAAACGTTATCTGAAAACGCGACTACGAAGGTATCTCACGGGGTGAGCGGGCTGATGCGACTCGATTTCATTGTTGCTGGAGCGCAAAAATCGGGAACGACAGCGCTGCATTATTTTTTGAAGAAGCATCCGCAGATCGCGCTCCCGGACCGGCAGGAACTGCATTTCTTTGACGACGCGGAAATTTTCTCGGGCCCGGTCGATTACGAATTGTTGCACCGACACTTCCGGCCGATCGGAAGGGTTCTGTCTTGGCTACTGCCAGTCCGGCTCGGACCAATCTCAGGTGAAGTGACGCCGAGTTATTTGTATTGGAGACCGGCGATGGAACGGATCCGAAATTACAATCCGCTAATCAAACTCATGATCCTGCTGCGAAATCCGATCGATCGCGCATTCGCTCACTGGAACATGCAGCGATTCAAGGGCCGGGAGCCGCTCGATTTTCTGGATGCGCTCAAAGAAGAGCCGAGGCGGATCGCGCAGCCGTTGACGATCGAATCGCGGCGCTTTGCCTATGTCGATCGCGGTTTTTATTCCGAACAACTCGAACGCGTCTTCCAATTTTTTCCGCGAGAACAAGTCAGAATCGTGAAGTTCGAAGATTTTCGCGATCGCAAGCAGGAAACGCTGGACGGAATTTTCGAATTTCTTGGCGTGAAACCACTGCGCGGTGTTCGCGACAAAGATCGAAATGTTGTCCCGTACGAGCGCGCGATGACGCCGGAGGAACGAAAATATCTTTCGACGATTTTTGCCGTTGAGATCGCGAAGCTCGAGCAAATGCTCGGCTGGGATTGCTCGGATTGGAAGGCGAGTGACAAGTGAT
>QHOX01000213.1 GCA_003219465.1 Verrucomicrobiota bacterium
TGTGAACGAGACGCCGCTCGTAGGAATTCATCGGCTCGAGCTGGAGCGAACGGCCGGTGATACGCACGCGCTCGGCCAACTCGCGCACCCGTTGCACGATCCGATCTTCGCGCATGGACCGGTAATGTTCGCAATCGACGATGACTTTTTCGGCGTTCTTATCTCTGGCCTGCAGCAAACGATTAAGCAAAAACTGAATGGCCTCGAGCGTCTCGCCGTTGCGGCCGATGAGCCGCCGACTTTCCTCGGTGTAAATCTGCAGCGTCGCGTTGCCGCCCTCGTTGGTGGTCTCCTCGATGTCCACCACGAAACCGAGGTACCCGAGCATGGTGTCCAGCAGATCTTTCGGCGTCATCATCGTTTTCGTTTTCCGGCGGGAGCAACTTTTTCGAGCGTCGGCATGGGTTGTCGTTTGTTCTGATAAAATTGCAGGATGCTGAAAAGATTTTGGGCGGTGTAATACAATGCCAGAGCCGCCGCAAAATTGTAGCAGAAAAATAGGAAGATCAGCGGCGTAAACATCATTATGCGGCGTTGCGTGGGATCGCCCGTCTTCGGTGTCATCGCCATTAGCCACACCTGCGTAGCCGCCATGAGCAGCGGGATGACGTTGATCGGGAAACCGAGCACGGGCAGATGCGCCACGGTATCGGGTTGGGACAGATCGTGTACCCAGAGAAACTTCGCGTTTCGCAATTCGACCGCTTGGGCGAGCATTTGGTAAAGCCCGAAGAAAATCGGGATCTGGATGGCCATTGGCAGACAACCGCCTACCGGATTAATGCCGTATTGTTTATACAGCTTCATCACCTCCTGGTTCATCCGTGTGGGGTCGTCCTTATACTTCTCGCGCAGCTCCTGCATTTTCGGGCCAAGCAATGCTGTCTTACGCATCGTTTGGTTCGCTTTGCTTTGGAGCGGCCAGAGGACCAGGCGTACAACGAGAGTCAACACGAGAATGGCGACGCCGTAGTCTTTCACGAAGCCGTGAATGGTGTTGAGGAAATTGAGAAGAAATTGGCTGACGATTTTGAACACACCGAAGTTCATGATCTCCGCTTCATTGTGCTCCAGCTGAGCGAGCCGATGATAGATTTTGGGTCCCGCCCAGATTTGGAAGCGCGCGGTGTAAGTTTGGCCCGGCTGCACCTGAAACCCCGGCATGCGCATCGCACCTTCGACGCCGACCATGTTCTGCTCAGCTGAGACTTCAAACGAACGGCCCCAAATGCCGGTAGCCTTCGCGTTCAGCGGCGCGACGATCGTGGCGAAAAACTGATCGGTCACAGCTGTCCATTCTGCCCCGGCAAAATTCTCCTGGAAAACCGGCTGCGCCGGATGTGCACCGATACCGAGAAAGCCGGCGCCCCCTTGAAATGAACTCACGTTTCTATCGTGCGCCGCTAACGTTGATCCACCAAACCACCCGCGTGTAGGAATGCACCAAACCAGTCGCGTGTAGTACGGATAATCCTTCGGATGAATCGGTGCCGCCGAACCGAGCGCGACGAAGTAGTCAGCGTTCGCGTACGGCTGTGCACCCGTGTTCTGAACGTCTACGTTCAGCTCGAGAAGAAAATTGTCTTTCTTCTGGCTCGACTGCAGCAACGAAAATTTCTTTCGAATTGTGATTCCGTCAGGCGTGGCACGCTCGCACCTAATGCTGCTGTCGGATTCACGCACTAACGTAAATTCCGAAAGGGCAGGTTTCGCCGGGTCATCAATCATCACGCCGATGGGCGTGTGCTTGGGAGAATTCAAGGTCACGCGCTTGGCGTTTTCGGCGATGTGATTGAGCATGACCGCCTCGGCGATGCCGCCGCCGCGGTTCGTAAAGTGCAGCTCGACATCTGAATTGCGCAGCGTCTCGACCCTTTCCGCAAAGGTCGGAACTGGCTCACTGGGTTGTGCCGCAGCTTCCGGTGTGGCAAGCGGAGATGGCGAAGGGGCGAGGATCGCCGGCGTCGCCGTTGGCGAAGTTTGTCCGGGCGACGCAGTGACGGGTGCCGGTCTGGGCGCCATCTGTTTTGCCAGATACATTTCCCATACGACCAGCCCGACCACGCAAAGAGCGACGACAATCCACGCAGTTCGATCCATAAATTCGGTTTTGCACGATCAGAAGCAGCGACGGATCTCAGTCTGAGATCCGCCCGCCCAGCGCGGCGGCACCGGGTCGTACCCACATCCACCCCATGGTTGGCAGCGAGCGAGCCGCTTCAATCCCAGCCAGCTTCCGTGCCGGACGCCATGCGTCTCCACCGCTTCCAGAAAATAGCTCGAACAGGTCGGGGTAAATCGGCAGCCGCAGTCAGGACCGCAAAGCAGACGAAGTAGCGGCGAAAGCGTGCACTGATAGAGGCGAATGATAAAACGAACCAGTCCGAGCATCAGAGCAGAATAGAAGCGCGCCTTGCGAGGCGCAACCATTCATCTTCCAATGCGCCATAGCTCGCGGTCGCGGCTTCGTATCTGGCAACAATTACGAACCAAAACCCTTGTCGCAGTTCGTGCTGGTGCCGGCGAACAATTTCCCGCAAACGCCGCCGAAGACGATTGCGAACCACCGCGCCGCCCAGGCGCCGCGAGGTAACGAATCCTGCACGCCACAGGCCGGAACTCTCCACCGGCATCACATTTAACATCATCAGTTTGCTGCGTTGCGTGATGCCGTCGCGTTTTACACGCTCGTATTCTGAGCGATGCGTCAGGCGACGCGCTTTTAAGAATGAGAATGAACCTGCGTTCGTCGTTTGCGTTGCCAAAACCTCTATCCCAAACGAACTGCCTCAAGACTCGGTCACGATTCGTGATGCACCACTTTAATACAAAAGAAGTCTTCCCCCGGAATCCGGCGGAAGACTTCTCAAGGAAAAGAACCCCGGCAATTTATTGCCCGGGTGACTCAGCAGGTGTTTCCTCTGTGCCAGCCGGCGATTCCGTTGTTGCAGCAGGAGCTTCCGTGGCAGCCGGACTGGTCACCTCACTCGTTGCAGGCGCGCTGGTAGGAGCGGGAGTTGTCGCAGGAGTGACAGTTTCAGTTTTTTGTTCACACGCCGCGAGAAGCGCGGCACCGGCCAGAATGCAGATGTATTTCTTCATAATTGGAGACGCATATTGCTTTAATTGATCAATCGCAGCAAGCGCAGTTTTCGGACCGCACAGGATGTTTCTAGAAACACAAATGGCTTGCGGCGAGCACTAAAGCGGTGGCTCCCATTTCAAGCCATGCGCCCCGGCTACGGCCTCGCAAGTCAGCCGGCCGTCGCGCGTGTTGATCCCACCAATCAGCGCCGGCTGCTTTTTGCACGCGCCCTCAAGGCCAAAATCGGCCAGGAGCTCCACGTAACGATAGGTGACGTTCGTAAGGGCTTGCGTCGCGGTGCGCGCGTACGCTGCAGGCATGTTTGCCACGCAATAATGCGTCACGCCTTCCTCGACGTAAACCGGATCGAGATGCGTCGTCGGTCGGGAGGTTTCGGCGCAACCGCCTTGATCAATCGAAATATCTACCAGCACGCTGCCACGCTTCATTTTTCGCAAGATTGCGCGCGTGATCAGTTTCGGCGCTTTGGCTCCGGGCAAAAGCACGGCACCGATGAGCAAATCACAATCAGGCATTAATTCGTCCAAATTCGCTTCATTCGAATAAAGCGTGTGCAGATTTTCCATCGCCACATCGAGGAAACGAAGTCGCTCGACATCGATATCGAGAATTGTGACATCGGCCCCGAGGCCTTTGGCCATTCGCAAGGCGTTCACGCCCGAAGTCCCGCCGCCGACGATCACGACACGCCCGGGCAAAACTCCCGGAACCCCGCCCAGCAAAACTCCGCTGCCGCCATTGTATTTGGCGAGAAAATTGGCACCCATCACCACTGACATACGACCGGCAATTTCGCTCATCGGTTCCAACAGCGGCAAACGATGGTCCACCTGGATTGTCTCGTACGCCACGCCGATCACGCCTGATTCCAGCAAAGCCTCAGTGAGAGATTTGCTCGCAGCAAGGTGCAGATACGTGAAAAGAATTTGGCCACTGCGCAATAACGGGAACTCTGCTGCGAGAGGTTCCTTGACTTTCACAATCATGTCAGCGCGCGCGAAAACCTCGTTTGCTTGCTCCACAATTTCCGCGCCCGCCTTGACGTACTCTTCGTCAGGATAACCGGAACCAATCCCGGCGTCCCTTTCCACCAAAACAGAGTGACCGTGCCTGGTGAGTTGGTTCGTGCCGGACGGCAGCAAGGCAACCCGCTGCTCTTGTTCCTTAATCTCTTTTGGGACACCGATGATCATGATGCGAAGTGAGAGTGATTAGTGACAAGTGGGACCCGGAATCAAGCTAAATCACTTCGGACATCTCACTTCCCACATCAGTTGAGCGAGGGATCATCCGGAGCGGCAGCGAGCATTTTATACCACGGTCCCAGTGTTCGCATAATGTCGAACCACAGATTTGCCAGGCGATCAAGTTTGAGCAGCGACGGATTGGCCTTCTTCACAACCCACGCTTTCTGCTTCACCTCACTTTCGAGTTGGCCGGCTCCCCAGCCTGCATAGCCGACAAAAGCGCAAACCGTGAGCAAATTCTTATGGCCGTATGCATCGCTCACTTCATCGAACGCGATGTTCTGATTGAGTTTCAGACCTGCGCCCTTCTGCCATACAAATGCTGCAAACATCAGTTGGTTTTTTCCAACCGGACCGCCGAGAAACACCGGCACATCGGCGAGCCCCGCTGGCGGCGTACCCGAGACCAGTTCGGCCACTGGTCGGTCAAGCGGGCGATTGATTATCACGCCCAGCGCGCCCTCGTTGGCCTCATGCTCGGAAACGAAAAGCACCGTGCGCCGAAAGTTCGGGTCCACCATATTCGGATGGGCGACCAGCAACGAACCGGCAAAATTATGCGACAACCGTTCATCGCCCAAATCACGCATCCAAAACTAGAGACCGCGACGCGCGCTTGCGCAACCTCTTGATCGCGCTGGCATTCCAAGTCCTGTCAGTCTGTGGTGCATTCATTTGCTGTGGAGCTCGCAACAGGAGAACTGCGCGAAAATTTTTCGAAAATTTTGTGTAGAATTTTGTTGCCAGCCGGCAAAACCTCGCTTAGAGCGTTGGAAGTTTTCTACGATTGTTCTGGGGGGAACAGCCGCCCTTCACGTCCATCGGGCGTGGGGGGCGGTAATTTTTTGGGGGGACAAACGCCTTCTTCTTTGTTCTTGCTCGTGATCATGGTCTTGCTCGATTGCCGCGTGGAAGAAAGACGCTCAACGCCGAACGGCGAACCCCCAATGCTTAGGTCGGCAAAACTGTACCGCCTCTGGTGGCCGCTCGCGTTGGCGCTGATCGCGCTCATTTTCGCGATAGTCGTCCTGATCATCTTTTTGCGGTTGGAGAGTTGGCCAGCGCGCACAGCGCGGCAGAGTACGGCTGAGCTAGAGAGGCTGGGTAAAAATCTGCGCGCTGCTTTCATCGACATCGCGCATTTGCAACCACGCATCACGATCAATGATCGCGTTTACATAGAACAGACCACGCCAGTGAGCGAACTCGTCGTCCTGTCGCGCCGCATCGAAGTCGAACACGAATTGCTCCACACGTGGGCGGGCAGCTCCAAACGCGTGAAACTGCATGGTACATTCATTGCCAAAGCCGGGTTCGATCTGCGGAAGGGCCTCTCGATCAATATTCGCCCGAATGAAATCATCATGCAGTTGCCGCACGCGCAGATTTTGGGTGTTGAGCAGCAACAGGTGGACGTGCTCGCATTTGAAAACGGTTTATGGAACCGCATTTCCGGGCAGGATGTTCAAAGCGAATTGTCAGTGCTGCCTGAGTTAGCCTGGAAGAAAGCAGCACAAAGCGAGCTGCCCGCTGAAGCCGAGGAAACTTTGCGGCAGCAACTCGAACAACGAATTCATACGGCGCAACCGCTGCATTTGGTCTTCAAAG
>QHOX01000220.1 GCA_003219465.1 Verrucomicrobiota bacterium
GGCCGGTGTAAACGGGATCAAGCAGCAAACCTTCGCAGCTGGCGAACATGTGAATCGCTTTTCGCTCCCGTTCAGTGACAACACCGTAGCCTGGGCCGCAAAAATTCGCATTCACGAGAACATTAGCTGATGCAAACTCGATCCGGCTGCCAAGTTTCTCGCTGGTCGCTGACGCTAATTTCGACACTTCGCTCTTCAACCATTCTTCCGATTCATCAACGCTGATTCCCAAGATCCTACCGCTGAATCCAAAAATGCGTTGACCCAACACCAGCCCGGCCTGCGTTCCGCCGGAAGAACTGGCAAACACGATCCAGTGGGCGCTGACGTTCTGATCGATCAGTTCTTTCATTGCGAACGCATATCCCAGCGCACCTGTCGCATTTGATCCCCCGTACGGAACCAGATAAGGCTTCTTTCCCTCGTTCGTGGCTCGATCGGATGTTTCCTGCAGAATGCTGTCCCGATCTTTCCGATCCGCGACGTACACGATCTCCGCTCCGAATAATTGATCGAGCAGCAAATTTCCCGACGCGTGCTGCGACTTATCCCCGGTCAACACGAGAATGCATTCAAATCCGCCCCGAGGAGCGGCATATAGAAGCCGCTGCAGTCGTTCTGCGCGTTAAATGGACCTTGCCTTGATCACGGCGGACGCGTTTTCTTTTTCGAACCCAAGCGCAACTCCGATTCCAGATTTTTCTGGACAATGCGCAGCGCTGGAATGGGTGACTGCAGACTTCCAGCAAATTTCTCGATGAGGTCTGCGTCCTTGAGCATGAGTTTGAGCGCGAAGCTGGTCGAAAAATCGCGTTTTAAAATGTTCTGACCATTACTGACCAGCAGCGGTGAGCGGAAATCGGCAACTTTCACGACTTCCATGACGGTGTTCAGATCAAGGCCGGCCTTTTCGGCGAGAACAAGTCCTTCCGTGAGCGCTACTATTTCCAACGCGACGATGAGGTTTCCCACCAGCTTCATAGCCACGGCGTGTCCGTTCTTGCCAAAGTAGTGAACGGTTTGCCCCAAATGCTCCAGGACTGGTTTAACTTTTTCAAAGATGGCCTAGTTGCCCGCGGCCATAATCCAAAGCTTGGCATCCGCGGATTCTTGTTTGCTGCCAAAGACCGGGGCATCGAGAAAATCGACACCGTGCTTTGAATAAGCTTCGTGCTCCCGCAAACTCGTCGCGGGAAGGACCGTGCTCATGTCCATCGCGATCTGGCCCTCCTTGATTCCGCTGAGAATTCCTTTCGAGGCAAAGACGATTTCCTCGACGGCCTGATCGTTGCTTAAGCTATACATGAGCAGATCGACTTCGCGGACAGCGTCCGCTGGAGTATCGGCTACATGGGCGCCATTCCTGCGGAACGGCTCACATTTTTCTGCGCTGCGATTCCAGACGGTGAGCTCATAGCCGGCTTTGAGCAGGTTTGACGCCATACCGCTGCCCATGGTCCCGAGACCGAGATAGGAGATTGTCTTTATCATTCTTGTTTTTCTCCCTTACTCGCCGGGCTTGGATCGATCAGCGTTAAATCGGTATCCGGATCGAAGCGCTTCTGCATCGTTATCGGATCGACGGTGACCATTACTTCCAGTGTCGGGGATACATACGCAGCGAGAACGTGACCTCCCTGCGTTGTTCCGTCTGAATTCCCCACCAGCATGTGCGTGTGGACGACAGGCTTTCCTTGATAGAGCGCGATGTCACCGCTCATCCCAATCACTTCGTGCTGACCTTGAATGGGAATCTTCTTGTACATTTTGCGCTGAGGATCAAACCAACCCAGTGTTGATCCATTGACCGCTCCAATGGCAGTGAAATGGGCACTGGTAATGTGGTACTTCTGCGCAAACTCGAGCAGTCCGGAAAACGCCTCGTCTCCCTGATAGAAGATGACCGCATATTGTTTCGTCGACTCTCCAGGGTTCAGTAATTGAACCTTCATCCTGGGAGCTTTGCCTTTCGGACCGGCATCCGGCGGTGCTACATATTCGCTATCCTTGTTCTGAGAATAGGCTGTCGCGATGGCGATCCCGCCCAATAACAGTGCATAACTGAGTTGCTTTACTTTGATCATGGATTTCTTTTCCATTGTCTATTGTTGTCCGATGATTCTACAGACTTTTTCTTCAAAGGTTCTGTTTCCGTTTCCGTTGATCAGCTCGCGGAGCGTGCCTTCACTTCGACGCCTGCTTCTTTTTCGAGCGCCTTGATTAAAGCGGAGGCGTTTTCTTTGCCGAAGCCAAGGGCAACGGCCAATGCGAGATTTTTTTCGGCAACGCGCAGCGCCGGAGTGGGGGACTGTAAACTTGCAGCAAATTTTTCAATGAGACCTCCAGCGCTCCGATTCCACACCGTAAGGTCGTAGCCGGCTCTGAGAAGGTTCGACGCCATTCCGCTATCCATCGTCCCGAGACCGAGATACGAGATTGTCTTTATCATATATGAATCCCTTGAAGATTGTTGATAAGAGCAACAATAGCCTAACACGGGCCAAGTAAGAGGAACCACAATGAAAGGAGGCTCAGCTCATCGATGATTCCCGTCATTCGTGACGATGATAATCGTATCCGACGGAGAGGTTCTCTTAGGATAAGTTGGTCTCATCACTTGCTTGTTCGCGCTTCCTTTCCAGTGGGTCACATGCCCGCGGGCGCCATCTGCGGTACTGGCGCGTTTTGCTCGATCAGGTTCTCCGCTTTGAGATCGGCCCAGAACTCCGCGGGGATCTTCGTCTGCATGGAAGTGTAATCCGCAAGGATTTGCTGTTCGCTTTTGCAGCCCACCACCAGGGCAGCGGCAACATCGGGTGCTGCAGAGAATTGCAGAGCGGCGGTTCGAAGGTCTACTCCATGATTGGCCGCCACATCCCGAAGCTTTCTCCGCTTTTCAATAAAGGCTGCCGGGATCTCGTACGACTGTTTTCCATAGTTATAGCGAGGGCTTCCTGAGATGAATCCCGCATTGAGCGCAGAACCGATCACGAATGAGACGTTCTTTGCTCGCGCTGCCGGAAATACCTGATTGAGAGCATTCTTGTGATCGATCAGAGAATACTACGACGCCAGCAGGCACACATCGGGATCTGCAACCTCCAGCAAACGCATGATCGGCTCCGGTGTGTTGACACCGATTCCCCAGCCTTTGATTAGTCCTTCCTCCCGCATGCGAGTCAGTTCGGGAAAGGCGCCTTTTCGCGCAATTTCGAACTGCTCCTGCCAGGGAGTTGGCAGATACTTGTTATCGGAGGAGATGTCATGCACAAAGGCGATGTCGATGCTGTCGATACCAAGCCGCTGGAGACTATCTTCGATAGATCGCCGAACACCGGCTGCCGTGTAGTCGTAGATCACATCGTTGGGTGAAGGTGAAAAGGAAAGTACTCTTTGTTCTTCGCAGTTTTCGAGGCCTTAAGCAGCTTGCCCACCTTTGTGGAAAGAACGTATTCGCTCCGTTCCTTGTTATGAAGGAAGTTGCCGTAGCGGCGCTCCGCCAGCCCAAGTCCGTACCACGGGGCCATGTCGTAGTATCGGACGCCAGCGTTCCATGCTGCTTCGATCGTGGCATAGGCGTCCTTGTCCGTAACAACCTCGAATTCGTTGCCGAGCGGAACACCGCCCATCGCGAATTTGAAAGGTGGTTTGTAATGCCCGTTAGAATTGCCTGAAGTTTGCGCGCTACCGGTGCTCCCACCCATATCCGCAGTGTCTGCCGCAGCGGCTGCTTTGGCAAGCAACCCTGTCGCTGCCGCCATGGTCGCCCCTTTGAGAGTGATGCTCAGAAATTCTCTTCTTGTATTCATGTTCATTGTTGGATGTTTATTTTGAGGCCAAGCGAACCAAATCATGCCTGTCATCAGTCGTGACGATGATCGTATCCGGCCCAGTGGGTTTGAGCGGATAGGGTGACCTGAACAGCGCAAAGGCATTTGAGGTCAGCACCGACATCGCGATCACCGCGATAGCTAAAGATTTAGTCGCTTTCATGCCAACAACTTGACGACGCGCGTCATTTGCTCGCTACGACGCAAGCGTAGGATTTTTCCATGCCCCCTACGAGTCGCTGCTCGCTACCTCGTTGGAGAGAGCGATACATGACTAACCGCGGATTAGGCGGATGTTGCAGATTTATCTGCAGCGGCGGTCCACGACCAACGAAACATCTTCACTGAATTAAACGCTGAGCGCCTGCTCGCGAACGCTTTCGGAGTTGACGTTTGCTTAGAAAACTCCAACTGCAATCCCATGCTCCATTCTATCGATTGTGATCTTGCCAACGCGAACCCGCGGCGAAGATCATTGACTTATGAAATCCTGAGCTTGGGACAAGAAGAACCTTCCTCGATGACACGTGGTATTCGCACAGCAGTCGCCCCGACCGTGTCAGTCGTTGCCTCTTTCGTTAGAGTCGCTAACGGTGACAACTGTCAACGGAGCGCCGGATTTTGGAAGCGCGCGCCATGTCCTCTCCTATAAATTAAAGAGAGAACTTGCGGCTAATCCTCACCGGGTTTCTGCTGCTCGGTGCCGGGTTTCCAGTGGCATCTTCACGTCCACCGCGAACGTTTCAAAAGAGAGACTGTCTCGGCGTGGCGCAAAATGGTCGAAAGCCTGTAATCAGTCGCTGATCGGGCGCGGACTGACCGGGATCGGCGGTTCCGGCTACAGCTACACCGATGCGCGCTGGGCCTTAATCTCACGGAGTTCAGCGACGGAACTTGCGGTTCTTCGACAGCGCCAGATGGCAAACGCCACGAACAAGAGATCGAGAACAACAAAGATTGCGACATATGTCTCGCCGCCGATACCGAATCCGTAGCTATGCAGACCTTTACCCAGAACAAAGTTCACGCCATACCAGGCCATTAACACGGCGAGAAAACAAACCACGCTCGCGACTGCGAGGCCGAACTGCGTCCACCAACCCGCCAGCCGACCGTGCAATGCCAGTATGTAACAAAGCAATGCAATCAATGCCCAGGTCTCTTTCGGGTCCCAGCCCCAAAATCTGCCCCAGGAATAATTTGCCCAGACTCCACCGAGAATTGTGCCTGCCGCGAGCAAAAGGACGCCGAGTTGAAGCACGCGATAAAGCCAAAAATGCATCGGCGCGTCCGCGCGCGCGGCTGCGGGATCACGCGCGTATCGCCAGAGCAAGATGTGCCCGAAACCCATTGCCAGCGCGAAGGCCGCATAGCTCAGCGTGATCGTGAGCACATGAATGGTGAGCCAGAAATTATCGCGCAACACGGGGACGAGCGGATCGATGCTCGAGGGCATGGCGATGGGCATCTGATGCACGAGCAAGAGCGCGGTCAGCGTAACCGGTAACGCTGCGAGAAGATATACTGGGGTGCGATAGCGCGCGAAGAAGATCATCCCGAAAAAGGACACCGCGAATGACACCCAGATGATTGATTCATACATGTTCGTGACCGGTGGCCTGCCAGCAATCAGACAGCGCATCACAATTCCGCTCGCCTGAAACGTGAGACCAAGAAGCGCAATCCCTACGCCAACGGTTTGCAACGCGCCTCCACGTTTGCGCAGGTGTGCCGAAATTAAAATT
>QHOX01000216.1:0-1348 GCA_003219465.1 Verrucomicrobiota bacterium
AACGTGCAGGCAAAGTTTGCGAATCATCCCGGCATCTGCGTCGGCGATCGGCTCTTTACCAGCGCCGGATCGATCGCCTACATGCCGGACAACGAACCGTACGGACCCCTCAAAATGCAACTCGCGGCGCAGGATGGAATCGATGGGAACGAAGCGCGCAATTTTGCCGGCGCGGAGCGGGCCAAGATGGTGGAGTTCTTTCGAGATTGCGAGGTGGCGATTCTGGACGCGCAATATACGGACGAGGAATATAAGAAACACATCGGGTGGGGGCATAGTTCACTCAGCAGCGTGGTCGAGCTTGCGCTCGATGCGAATGTGAAAAGGCTGTTACTTTTCCATCACGATCCGGGTCATGACGATGACATGATCGATCGAATGCTGGAGCAGGCGCGGGAGCTGGTGAGGAAAAGCGGAAAGGCTCTGGTGATTGGAGGGGCGCGCGAAGGCGCTGAGATTCTGCTGGAGTTACGAGCGCAGCGGCAGCTGCGCTGAGTTAATGGTTGTCTGTTATTGGTTGATTGGGGACGCAGCCGTGCTGCGCGTTATCCGTTATCGGTGATTGGTGATCAGTTATTCGGCAAGCAGCGAAAAGTTGAGAGCTGAGAGACGGGCAAGGAAACCAATCGCAGGTCCGAGATCAGAAATCGGACGACAGACGACGGGGATCAGGGCGTGAATCCGATGCGGGGCTTTGCCGGCTCCGGCAGTGGTGGTGGCGGATTCAAGATTTGCATGACGTAGAACCTGCACGATTGCGGCTTTATGCACGTCCAGTCGCGCGGTGAGTTTTTTCTCGAGCGTAGCGAGCTTTCGCGCGAGCTCAGGCGTGCCGCGAAGCGCCTCGCGCATCTTAACAAACGCCCGGATGACATACACGCTCATCTGGACTGCACGCGGGCTACGAAGAACATTCGCTGCTTGCAATGCGCCGTGTTCAGTAAACGCATACGGCAGAGTGCGCCGACCACCCCGCCCAGTTTTTGACATCGCATTCTGCGATGAGTCCTGCGGCTTTGACATCGCAATTTGCGATGTCAAAGAGTCGAACTCCGGGCGGCTAAGCTGAAACATGAAATCCTTCGGGAACCGATGCCGATTGCGCTTGATCGCTTCATTGAAGCGGAATGTGGGAACTCCGTAGATTTTTGCCAGATCGCGATCCAGCATTACTCGCACCCCGCGGATTGTGCGGATCATTCGGTCAATCTGCTCGATCAGGACTACTGATTTCGACTTTCCAGGCATCGGATCACATTCAGAAATTCAAGGTCACATTTTGTGACCTTGAAGGTTTCGGCAGCTCCACGAATCCCATTTAAAGATTGGAGCGCGGAAAATAGCAGAA
>QHOX01000216.1:1432-7391 GCA_003219465.1 Verrucomicrobiota bacterium
TAAGAATTAAGAAGGATGTTTGATGTCAGATGTTTGAGGTTTGATGTAAGAAGGACCCGCCTACGCCGAGGCTACGGCCGGACAGGGAGTTGAGAGCGAGTAAGTGATCGGGAGGTCAGACGACGGGTTCAGGGATGAAAGCCAATCTGCTTTTTCAGCGGAGCCGGCGGAGCGATCAGTTCTTTTATGGCCGCGAAGACTTCGGCGAACTGCTCGTCGTATTTCTTTTCCAGCGCTTCGATCTTTCGGGCCAAGTCGCGGTTGGTGTCCATGAGTCGGCGCAACTGGACGAACGTGCGCATAATTGCGATGTTGACCTCGACCGCGCGCCTCGAGCGCAGGACACTCGAGAGCATGGCGACGCCCTGCTCGGTAAAGGCGTAGGGCAGGTAACGCCGGCCACCGCGCCTGGTGTTTGAGGTCACAATCTGTGATCTCAAACGGGAACTAGCCTGAGAAGTTGGTGACTTTGAGATCACAAGTTGTGATCTCAAAACGGCGAGCTCATGATCGGTAAGTTGAAACATGAAATCAGCCGGAAACCGCTTGCGATTCCGGGCCACCGCTTGATTCAAGCTGCGCACTTCCACCCGTAGAGCATCGCCAGGTCGGCGTCGAACATCACCTTTTCACCGCGAATGAAGAAGACGAGCTGCGCAACGTTCTCCGGTTTCAACACGATTACCTTCTTGGATACCAACGAAGCCATTTGTGAGGCGAAACCCTAGCTGAAACTTTTTCCGATGACCAGCCTTCGGATTCGGAGAGCGGATAGTTGAGAGCGTAAAGCTCCGTGGGAGCCACGCTCCTTTTCGGAGTTGAGAGATCAAGACGTCTTTTCTTTCCGGTCGCCGTAGCCTCCCGGTTTTTCTTGAGCAGCGGTTGCTTCGCGAAATCTGGCACCGCGAATGGCGGCGGCGCGTTCATGCAAGGGGTCAAGCATCCGCAGCTTCTCGATAGTCGGAGCAGTCGTGAGTCGCTCGCGCAAAGTGCGTTTGCTTTCCCAAATGCGTTCGAAATCGAAATTGTCCTTCATGGAACAAATTGTCGCTGAAACTTACGCCACAGCTTCTGCGAGCAATTCGGCCATGTGTTTTGGCCGGAGATTCGTTAGGTCGGTAATCTGATGGCGGCAACTTGTGCCTGACGCGATTACTTCTGTCCCGTGGGGATGATTGTCGATTTGATCGAGCAAGCGTTGCGCGACTTGGAGCGATAGATCGTATTTTTCTGCGAGTGCGCCGAATGCGCCTGCCATCCCGCAACAGGCGGTGTCTAACACCCTGGCTTTTCTTCCCGGCAACCGTTCGGCCAACCTCGCCATGAACGCCGGGTTGAGAATCGATTTGGCATGGCAATGCGGGTGGATGGCGATCCCGCGACTGCGGGACTCGTGCTTGAAACGAATCGCGTTTGGTTGTTGCGCGAGTAAATCGTCCACGAATTTCTCGAACAGAAAACAACGTGACGCGATTTTTTCGGCGTTTTCGATTTTCAGCTCGCGATAATCTTCGACGAACATCGACCAGCACGACGGTTCGAGGAATAAGATTGGAGCGGTCGAGAGTTGAGAGCGTAAAGCTCCGTCGGAGCCACGCTCCTTTACGGAGTTGATAGTTGAGAGTTGAGAGACGTTGTGTTTGCCAACTTTTGCCGCGGCATCGAGATTTCCCTGGCTAAATGCCGGGCGCCCGCAGCACTTCCGATTTTTTACAAGGGAGACTTGGAGTCCGAGCGCTTCAAGGACTTTGACCGCAGCGATTCCAATGTGCGGTTCGTGATAGCGCACAAACGTGTCATCCCAAAGGATGACATGACCCCTGGTGGGGACACCGCGCTGTTGTAGCGGCGCCTCGTCGCTCTCTTTTTCAAAAACGCGACGAGGCGTCGCGTCCACCCTTCGTGCGAACCATTTGTCGAAACGTTCTTCGGCGTAATGGGGCAGCGAACGTTGTGCGGAGATCCCAATTGTTTTTTCCATTGCGATGCGCACGGGCTTCGAATCGAGAAGGCGATTCGTCAGGCTGGGCAGTATGCAGCCGAGTTTGCCTAACAAATCGACGTTACTGAAAATCCGTTCGCGCAACGGGAGACCGTCGCGGCGCCACCGGGCGTGAAGCATTTCCGCCTTGATCAGCGCCAGGTTTACGTTCGACGGACATTCGGGCGTGCAACCTTTGCAGGAGAGACAGTTGCTCAGCGCGGCATCGAGCTCTTCGGATTTCAGCGGATCTTTGGACTGCGGCGATCCCGCGATTGCGGGGGGACCGCTTTCGAAAGCGCGGACATGTCCACGCACTCCAAATCCATGCTCGAGCGCCGCGCGAACGATGTTGGCGCGGCCGCGCGTGGACATCACTTCATCATGTGTCGCGATGAACGTCGGACACATGATGCCGCTCTGTTTAAGGCAGCCGCCGCAGCCATTGCATTGCTCGAGGTTGCCGACAAACGACCGGTCCTTGAACGCAAACGCGAGCACTGGCTGAAACGGAAGCTCCACCGGACGAGTAAAATTCTCGCGCAAATGATTCTCGATCTTGGTAGGGACGCCGTCCCGCGATTGCGGGATCCGGAGATCGCAGCACGATGTCCCTACCGCGAAAATCTTTCCTGGATTGAAAATGTTTTTCGGATCGAACGCGTGCTTGATTTCGCGCATCACGCCTAACAATTCGTCGCCGAGTTGATCGCCCATATATTCGGTGCGCGCGATGCCGACGCCGTGCTCAGCGGACAGCGAACCTTTGAACTGACGCACCAGCGCGGAAGTTTCGTCTGCCACTTGCCGGAATTTTTTCAGATCCGCGGCGCTATGCAGATCGAGGACCGGTCGGACGTGCAACAGTCCGCTGGCGGCATGTCCGTAATAACTCGCCGTCAGGCCCAGCGGTTCCATGATCGATTGCAATCCGCGCACGTATTCCGGCAATTGCGCGGGGCGAACGGCGGCGTCTTCGATGAACGCGACTGGCTTTGCCGGTCCGATGCATCCGGTCAAAAGCGATAGACCGGATTTGCGCACCGACCAGACCATATTCATTTGCGCTGGATCGGTGACAATTTTTGTGCGCAGCCCGATTTTTCTGGATTGCAAAATCGACAATCGTTCCGCGACGTAAGATTTGGAGTGCGGCGATCCCGCGGCTGCGGGACCGCTTTCAAAGCGCGGACTTGTCCGCGCAGTCCCAAAGTCGTAGAACTCGACGATCAAAATCGATTGACATGGTTTTGTGTCTAACTCGAGCAACTCACGCGCGGCCTGGAAATGAAATTGACCTTTGGTTCCATCGAATAGCGGCCGATCGATGTGCTCGATAGCAGCGGGCTTGAGATCGAGAAGCTCAATCGTCGCCTGCATTGCTTCCGCTACTGATGCGAAAAAAAGCAGGCCCAAACCTTTGTCGCGGGGCAGGGGAGAGATCTTGAGCTCCGCGGAGAAAATCGCTGCGAGCGTTCCTTCGCTGCCTGCGAGAATGTTCGTCAGATCATTGGGAGTGCGCAGGAATCGTTCGATGCCGTAGCCCGGCCAGCGTTTGATCAATCCGGGCGGCCAACGCTCGGCCATCTCCGCCCTCGCCGCACGAACGAGCTGCTCAATCTTTGCACGTTCATCGCCCAGCGATTCATGGCTCGCCCCAATCTTTTCGACGCGACCGTCGGCCATGACGATCTCCAGTGAAATCACGTGGTCAGCTGTTGTCCCGTAAATCGGGCACCGCGCGCCGGAGGAATTATTCGCGATCATTCCGCCGAGCGTCGCGCGCGAGCTGGTTGCCACATCCGGTCCGAAACAAAAACCGTGCGGTTTTAGAAAATCATTCAGTTGATCTAGAACGACCCCGGCCCCGACCCGGACGCTGCGTTTTTCCAGATCGAGATCGGTGATCTGCCGGTTGTAACGCGAGAAGTCGACGATCAATCCTTCACCGATGGCGTTCCCGACGAGGCTTGTTCCGGCCCCCCGCGGAGTAACCGGCACGCTCGCATCGGCCGCGGCGCGAATGACTGCGCTCGCTTGCCGCGCGTTACGCGGGAATGCGACGCCGAGCGGCTCGATTTGATAGATTGACGCGTCAGTGGCATAAAGTTGACGCGTCAGGTTATCAAAGCGCGCATCGCAACCGGTCTGTCTGATTTTCTTTTCCTGCGCCGAAGTCATGTGGTTCCCATCCGATTAATGTAGATGGAAAGCGTAGCACAGGCTTCTAGCTGTGGGGCAGCCGGGCGTCTCGCCTGGTGTTTATTGATTCGGCAGGCTGGGAGCCCGCCGACCACACAGCCAGGATGGCTGCGCTACAGTAAATCCATTTGTGCGTTTTCCGGCATGGTCTCCGCGAGACGGACACCGACACCGATCAGGCGCACGGGTTTGCCAGTTCGCGCGAATGCTTCTGTTAACAGCGAGCGAAAATCTTCCAGCGTCGGCGTAAGCCCGGCGCGCTCGGCAGTAGTTCGCGTGAAGTCGTTGAATTTCAGTTTCACAAAGATCTTTGTGATCTCACGCGTTGATTCCTTTTGCGCAAGATCCGCCATTAAATCCTGAAAGAGTTCTTCGAGCTTTTCTTCGCATTGCTCCAGCGTGGTCAGATCGACAGCGAACGTTTCCTCCGTGCTCAGCGATTTGCGCGGACGATCGGGTTCGACCGGTCGATCATCGATGCCGCGGCAAAGTTCGTAGAGCTCGAGGCCAAATTTGCCGAAAACATTTACAAGCTCAGCCCGTGAGAATCGCTGGAGTTCGCCGCAGGTTTTGGCGCCGAGTTCTTCGAGTTTTCGTTCGCTCTTCTCGCCGATCCCCCAGATTTTCCGGACGGGCAGGTCTTTCATGAAATCCGCGACTTGTTCCGGCTTCACTTCGAACTGGCCGTTCGGCTTGTGAATTTCGCTCGCGATTTTCGCGATGAGCTTGTTTGGACCAATTCCCGCAGAAGATGTGAGTTTCGTCCTGCGAAAAATTGCGCTCCGGATTTCCTGCGCGAGCGCTGCCGGCGCGCTCGGGCGGGGGGTGACATCGAGATAAGCTTCGTCGAGCGACAGCGGTTCGATGATCGAAGTGAACTGGTAAAGAATTCCGCGGATGATCGCGGCTTCGCGCCGGTAAACATCAAACCGCGTCGGCAGCACAATCAAGTTCGGGCAGCGTTGCAGTGCCATGAACGTCGGCATGGCTGAGCGGACACCGAACTTGCGCGCCTCGTAATTGCAGGTGGTCAAAACGCCGCGGCGCTCGCGTGCGCCGCCCACGCCGACAGGTTTGCCACGCAACGAAGGGCGATCGCGCACCTCAATTGCAGCGTAAAAGCAGTCCATATCGAGGTGGATGATCGCTCGTGCTTTCTGTTCGTTTTGCACCTGGAAATTTCGCACACTGCAAGCCGGAGACCATCAGGCGTTTTCTCGGGTGATTTGAAATTTCTCGCTTTGCAATCAGGCTTCTCTTTCGATAGTAACCACCGTAACTTTCTCCTGAAATGGACACTTCTACTTCCGTTGACACCCATCACGAACCGCACGCGCACGACGCGGCACACGAGCATCACGAGCTCGGATGGTGGCGAAAATACATTTTCTCGACCGACCACAAAGTGATCGGAATTCAGTATGGCTTGTGCGGCCTGACGTTCCTGTTCTTTGGGTTTTGCCTGATGATGGTGATGCGATGGCAACTGGCTTATCCTGGCCAGGCGCTGCCGGTGATTGGCAAATGGCTGCCACACATTTTCGGCGCTGGCTCCATGCCGGATGGGAAAATGACGGCCGACTTTTATAACTCGTTAGGCGCGATGCATGGCACGATCATGATTTTCGCCGGCGTCGTGCCGCTCGCCTTTGCGGCGTTCGGCAATTTCGTCGTGCCGCTGCAAATCGGCGCACCCGACATGACGTTCCCGAAAGTGAACGCGGCAAGTTTTTGGGCCTTTGGAGTAGGCGGAGTGATTATGATGATCAGTTTCTT
>QHOX01000217.1 GCA_003219465.1 Verrucomicrobiota bacterium
TGTTCGCCGTAACGGAACGTTTCGCCGGTGGTATCATCTCCCGCGGCGCCATGATATGAGACGACCACGCCCACATAGCCAATCGGGATCAGGGTCTTTGCCTTGATCTCTACTGTGCCGAACCAGCGATTGATGAAGAATGTGCCGTCGGTCAGCACTTGTAATTGTTTGCCGCGTTTTCCTCCAAGTTGCAGGAAGGCTTCCGGATCCTGGAAATAATTATGATCCTTTCCATCAATCGCCTTGGCTTCGGGAGCAATGATTTCGCCCGAGCCAATGGTTGGTCCGTCCTGAATACTAACCACGCCGATGGTGTCGACATTCGGGTTGAAGTCGGGCGTAGCTGCAGCTAACGACGGCTTCGAGCCTGCTTCGCTTGCACTGGTTTCAGTAAGGCCAGCGCGAAAATGGCCCTGACCGCCGACGCCGGTTCCGATGACTACCGGATCAAAGGCGCGCATGGAACCGAGTTGCGCCTTCCACGATTCATAACGATCGGCTGACTCGCGCACCGGACCCGAGAACACACGTTCTTCGGTGATGACAACGAACAGCGCCAGGTTAATGGCATAAACGCCTTCGCGTAGAATCCCGCGCTGTCGATCGCGTTGACCATGCGCTTCGAGGAAGCGAAGCGCGTCCTGAAAATGATTCGAATCCACCGTTCGACCGAGTGTTTGAATCGGTTCGAGCGGAACACCGTCGCGCGCGTAGACGTAAGCCATCTTTCCTTCGGCTACGACAACGAGCGGTTCCTTGTGAATGCGGTATTGCCACGGATATAATCCGAAATGAATACCGCCACGTAAGAATTTGGCCTGATAACCAGCCTCACCATTACGGGCAATGATCTGCCCTTCGCGCAGCGAACCTTTGCTGCTCCAGATTTTTTCGATGATGCCAACCTGAGTGTGCGGAATATAAACAATTCCGAGCAACCGCGGCAGACACAATAATAACACCACAACCGCAAGTCCTCCCAACCCCCAAACCCATGGACTGGCTTGTGGAAGTGAAAGAGCGAGAGCGATGTTAGTCATATTTGTTACTCCTTTTTAAGTTCACCGAGTTAGACATTGCGAATTCACGGAAACGCGAACGCGTTCAACCGATTTTTGCAATATTTCTTGAGAATTGGCATGCCGGTTGAATCCACCGGTAACGCCAAAACTATTTGATAGCTCCCCAGCGCCGTCTTTAGTTACCGATAAAGGGTTGACGCAGCTATATGAAAAGCACCGGTGGATGTGTTTACAGCGAGACATCCTTCGGCTTCGCTCAGGACACGCTTCATCAGAAGTTAATGGTTGATCCATCTTCGAGCCGTTTGCATTGGTCGATTGTCATTGCATCGATCGCCGGCGAAGCGCGGGTAACCACGAATGAACCCGCCTACGCCAAGGTTACGGCGCCGGCAGGCACGAATAGACACGAATTTTCGGACCCGAATCCGAACCGCGGATGGCGTGGATTTCTTGCAACGTGGATCACCCCGCCGCTGCCGGTTCCGGTAGCTTATTTCTCAGCCAACGCGCGCCCGCTCAAAAATCGGTCGTAACCGAGGGCGAACCGCGCGAATGTAGATAAAGTATCATGTCATAACTATGAAGAAAGATCGCTTCTCCTTATTTCGATTACTTGGACCAGTGTTCATTTTTCAAATCGTTTTATCAGCAAATGTTTTTGCCGAGATCAAGCGAGATTACGGTACGTATCCTGTGCCACCACCTCCTCCTCTGCCTGCGGCTGGAGGAACCATTATTGATCCTACCTTTGAGACCACAATCATGCGGCTCACTGATGCCAATGATGGCCCTGACTGTGTGAATGCCTATTCCTATTGGCCAACGTTTAATGTCAATAATACGCGGCTTTTGGTTTACGGCGGCACCGCTCCGCTGCTCTATCGATTCGATCCCGTCAATTTCGCAATCATCGACAAAACTATCTGGGATACTCCTACTCCGATAGGGGGAACGGTTGGTTGGGAGGATGCGATCTGGAGTGGGTCTGATCCCGATGTCATTTATGCTCATGACAATATCGGAATGCATTTATGGGCTTACAATGCGGCTACACAAACTTACACCCTGATCGCTGATTTTACTTCCCAGTATAATCCTGGCGATTACCTGTGGCAGATGAGTAAAAGCGTTAAGAATGATAATGTTTTCGCTTTTACTCGCCGGGATAGGAGATACAACATCGTAGGTTATTTCGTTTGGAAACGGGATACTAATAGAACGACTTATGATGTGAATACCACTCAACTGGACGAAGTTCAGGTTGATAAATCAGGAAGATATCTGGTTGTAAAAACAGGCCAACAGGGAGCTGGAGCCATTGAGGTTCAAGTAGTGGATTTGAAAACGCTAACAGTTGAAAATCTAACAGACAACGGCCCTGACTATGCGCCCGGGCATTCTGATAATGGAAACAAGATTGTCATCGGCGCCGACAATTGGAACAACCAAGTTACGTATCGGACTCTGGCAAATCCGCACTCGTTTTATCCGCTCATTAATTTTCGAGATGACTGGACCCAGGACTACCATATCTCCATGTTAGCAAATAATGAAAAGTGGGTCTTACTCAGCAGTTATTCAGCTACAGGTGGGACGCCGGATGGCCCATTTCATGATGAAATTTACCAGGTAGCTACAAACGGGAGCGGGTCGGTGCGCCGGCTGGCGCATCACTTTTCAATTTATGGAGGCGATTATTATGCGAGTCCGCGCGCGGACATCAGTCGCGATGGCCATTTGATTGCATTTACAAGCAACTGGGGACTTGAGGGCGGTCGCAAGGATGTGTTTATTTTGAAAATCCCTTAATTCCGAATCGAATGGTTATTCGTCGCCATTAGGGAGCTAATCCCGGTTCCCAATCAAACGGACTCGTCCCATGGCGAATCTCCTGTTTGGTTTCTTTCGGGAAGTTCGTTGCAGCGAGACACCACGAAGTCCGAGCCGGACTGGCATTGCAGCCGACACGCGTGCGTTACCCAAATTCGTGTTCATTCGTGTGAATTTCTAGTTAGAGTACGCCAAACGAATTTTATGGAGATCACTGGTGGATGCGTTTGTGGTGGGACACGATACGTGTTGAAGAGTCGGCCTATTGCTCTGATCGATTGTCATTGCATCGATTGCCGGCGAAGCGCCGGTGCGCCTTATGTGCAGTGGGGATCTGTGCCTCGCGCAGATCTTGTCATTACAAAAGGTGAGCCTCGCAAAATTTCGTACGCGAATCGGATTCGCTGTTTTGCCGCCTGTTGCGGCACGCATTTATTTTTCGAGGACAGCGAAGATTCAGAGATGATCGATGTGACAATCGCCTCGCTTGATGATCCAGCAGCATTTGCACCACAGAAAGCGATCTGGCTCGAAGACAAATTGCCCTGGGTTGTGATCGACGAGTCGATTCCCTCGTTCCAGACAGTTCCGAAGAAGAAGAGCTGACCACGGATCGCGCTGATAGCACAGATCAGAAGTCGTCCTGAGTTCGGCGGGCAGAGACCGCCGCCACAGCAAGACCGTTCGTGTTCATTAGTGTCAATTGGTGGGTTAAAGCCTGCGGAAATTTGACAAAATACGGTTTCAGCGTTCTAAGTCCACCCCGATGAAATTCACTCGATCTCGTACTTTGTCGCGTTCACTTCTGGTCCTCGGCTGCTGTTGCGGTGCAATCGGTTTGGCAACAACCCCAAGTGTGCCACACTCCTCTAGTTGGGTTCGGGTTTCGCCCGCCAATTCTCCTCCAGCGCGCTCGTATCTTGCGATGACTTACGATCCAGTCAGCGGCAAAATAATCACGTTTGGTGGATTCGATGGCATGGGTTATCTCAACGACACTTGGACATTCGACGGGGTAACCTGGACCCAAGTTGCAACGAACACTCCGCCTCCGGCCCGCGCTGCGGCCCAAATGGCCTACGATTCTGTCACTCAGAAGGTGGTGCTTTTCGGTGGATTTGATGGAGCAAATTACCTGGGAGACACGTGGTTGTGGGATGGGACAACCTCTCAGTGGAGACACGCCAGAACTGCACATCATCCGAGGCGTGTAACTGGTCCGATGCTGTTTCCGGATCCAAACGGAAGGGTCGATCTTTTTGGCGGATTTGACGGGCATTTCTACCAGCTCACGATGTGGCAATGGACCGGCTCCGATTGGACGCAGGTATTTCCTGCAACGGTCCCGTATGCACGCTCCTCAGCAGCGGTCGCGACAAATCCCACCATCGACCAGGTGGTTTTGTTTGGCGGTCTCGCCGACGTCAATCCGAACAACACCTGGACGTATAATGGCACAACATGGTCTTTGAGGTCTCCGGCGAATCAGCCTCTGCTGGTGTACGCGGCGTCGGCGGCTTTCGACCCGAACATCAATGCAGTGATTCTCTTCGGCGGCGGGAGCGGTGGCGTAGACCAGAACACTACATGGCAATGGTTTGTAGCTGCCGGCAACTGGGGACAAGTGGCGACGACCCAGTCGCCTCCACCGCGCGAAGGTGCAGGTATGGCGTATTCGCCTGGGTTAGGCCGTGTGATTGTCTTTGGCGGACAAAACAGCGAGACGCCGCTGAACGACACCTGGCAATTCATGCCGTAAGGCCCGCAGTCTGAGAGCGTCGCGAATCCACAAATGCAGTGGCGTTTGATCTTCAACCACACCTGAAAGGCGAACTGATCGAGCTGCGGCCTCTGACGCCTTACGATTGGGGCGAGCTTTTTGCGGTCGCGTCGGATTCGCTCATTTGGGAGCAGCATCCTGAGAGCGATCGTTACAGGGAAGATGTGTTCAGAGTTTTCTTCAAAGATGCACTGAAATCCGGTGGCGCGTTCGTTGTGATCGATAAACAAAATCAGCGAATCATCGGGTCGACGCGGTTCTACGGGTATGATCCGGAGAAATCGGAGATCGAAATTGGATGGACGTTTCTGACGCGAAAATACTGGGGCGGCCGGTACAACCGCGAGATGAAGGATCTACTGCTGGCGCATGCGTTTCAGTTTGTTGAGAACGTGGTGTTTTTCGTCGGAGAAACAAATTTCCGTTCTCAAAAAGCGATGGAAAAGATCGGGGCGATCAAAGTGGGGACGGCGACACGCCGGTATGGGAATCATCCGCCCGCGACAAACGTGAAATACTTGATCAGGAGAACGAAAGTTGATGGTTGAGAGCGTGTCTGAGAAGTCCGCGATCGCGAGGTTGTGATCGGCAGGTCGCCACGGCGACCGCCCCGCGAAAGTAGCAAAAATACACGCATTTTTGTTGACGAAAGCGTGGAGCGCGTTATTTTGGTTGTCCTGCGATAAGCGGATCCCGCAGGCGCGGGATGTTCTTCCGGGCTCAGGGTCGAGCCGATCCTTGTTCAGAATTGCTGACGAGGTCGGTTTTTGCCTTGTGCCGAAGAGAATGGCGATCTTTGACAGTGTGGTCCCGAAAGCATTCGGGATGGAAAGTCAGCAAACATTGAATTGTGCGTTATCTGTCGATCTTCTTTGAAATCAAAGATTTAGATCGGACAAAACCGCGTAAAACGAATCGAGAAATCGATTCGTCACGCGGTGAATGAAAAGTCAGATCGGTCCCGCTCACGTGGGACTTCAAACTTCCCCGAAGAAATTCGGGGGTCGTTTTTAACGGAGAGTTTGATTCTGGCTCAGAACGAACGCTGGCGGCGTGGATAAGACATGCAAGTCGGACGAGATTTCGTCCTGTAGCAATACGGGAAGAAGTCTAGTGGCGAACGGGTGCTTAACACGTGGGCAATCTGTCTTAAAGTGGGGGATAGCTCGGCGAAAGCCGAATTAATACCGCATGTGATTAGAGTGGACATCCATTCAAAATTAAAGTCGGGGCAACCTGACGCTTTTTGAGGAGCCCGCGGCCTATCAGCTAGTTGGTGAGGT
This sequence comes from Verrucomicrobiota bacterium, assembly GCA_003219465.1. Taxonomy (GTDB): domain Bacteria; phylum Verrucomicrobiota; class Verrucomicrobiia; order Chthoniobacterales; family UBA10450; genus Udaeobacter. The sequence goes on from QHOX01000217.1 coordinate 5,919, forward strand.
AACGGCTCACCAAGGCTTTGACGGGTAGCTGGTCTGAGAGGACGACCAGCCACACTGGGACTGAGACACGGCCCAGACACCTACGGGTGGCAGCAGTCGAGAATTTTTCTCAATGGGGGAAACCCTAAAGGAGCGACGCCGCGTGGAGGATGAAGGTCTTCGGATTGTAAACTCCTGTCATTGGGGAACAATGTCCCGCCATTAACTGTGGCGGGATTGATAGTACCCGAAGAGGAAGAGACGGCTAACTCTGTGCCAGCAGCCGCGGTAATACAGAGGTCTCAAGCGTTGTTCGGATTCATTGGGCGTAAAGGGTGCGTAGGCGGCGCGGTAAGTCGGGTGTGAAATCTCGGAGCTTAACTCCGAAACTGCATTCGATACTGCCGTGCT
>QHOX01000041.1 GCA_003219465.1 Verrucomicrobiota bacterium
CCCGAAAATGCTCATAACGCGGCGCCGATACCCCGATGTCGACTAGATCACGCGATTTATCACCGCCGAAAAGATGGACAACCCGCGATGGTTCCTTGAACGGGAGGCCGCGCAGAAACAAATCGTTGATTAAACTGAAGATCGTGGTGTTCAGCCCGATGCCGATTGCGAGCGTGATAATCGCGAGCGCCGAGAAGCCAGGCGATTTGCGAAGTTGGCGCAGCGCAAATTTTACATCATTCATGTCATTGGTCTCCTTTTACAATCCAGCCGTCGCGCAGTTGAATAATGCGTTTGCCATAGGAAGCGTTCTTCTCCGAATGCGTGACCTGGACGATGGTCATGCCTTCATTATTAAGCTTGCGAAACAGCTCCATGATTTCTTCGCCTTGGCTGGAGTGCAGGTTTCCCGTGGGTTCATCGGCGAGCAGAAGCTTCGGTTCAGCAATGATCGAACGCGCAACACCAACGAGCTGTTGTTGTCCGCCAGAAAGCTGAGACGGATATAAATCTTTTTTACCGACAATCTGAAAACGGTCGAGCATGTCGGCCACGAGCGCCGCGCGTTCGCTTTTGCTGTACCGGCGATAGGACAGCGGTATGTCGAGGTTCTCGTAAACCGTCAGGTCATCGAGCAAGTGATATTGCTGAAACACAAAGCCGATCTGCTCATTGCGGATCGTAGCGCGTTCCTTCGACTTCAAATGATGCACAGCAGCCTCGCCGAAAAAATATTCACCGTGCCAGCCGTGATCGTGCATCCCGAGGATGTGAAGCAGCGTCGATTTGCCTGCGCCGGATGGCCCCATGATCGAGACAAAGTCGCCTTGCTCAATATCTAGATTGATGTCGCGCAATACGTAAAAGAATTTCTCTTTTCCGAGAGGATAACTGCGTTCCAGGCGACGAAGTTTGACCATGGGATCAGGTGTTATGACCGAGCGCGATCATTGGATCAGCCTTGCTTGCTCGCATCGCCGGCAGGTAACTTGCGACCAACGCCACGGCAGCCAGCAGAATCGTCACCAGCACAAAGGTTGGCGCGTCGAATGCGCTTACGCTGTAGAGCAACGCTCGCAACGTGTGCGTGCTCATTACTGCGATAATCAGGCCGATAACTGTTCCGGCTGAAATCAGTTTGAGCGAGCGGGCGAGGACCAGTTTCAGCACATCACTCCGTTTCGCGCCAAGCGCCATCCGTACGCCAATTTCGTGAGTCCGTTGGGCAACCAGGAACGACATCAAGCCGTAGATTCCGACGTTGGCCAGCAACACCGCGACACCTGCAAACACTCCGAGCAATACAACAGAGAGACGCCGTGGCGCGACTGAGTCAGCGATGAGGTTCTCGAATGTACGAACGTTCGCAACGGGCACCGCCGAATCGATCGCCTGAATTTCGCGCCGAATCGCTGGAAGTAAACCGCGCAGGTCCTGGTTACTCCTGACTACGTAGATTGTGGTGAAGTACGGCGTTTGAGAGAATGGAACGTACATTTCCGGTTTCGGCTCAATATCCAATCCGAAATGATGGATATCGCCGACAACTCCCACGATCGTGATCCACTTCGGATTTTTCTTCGGATCATCATCAAAGGTAATGCGTTTGCCTAAGGCGTCGTCATTCGGCCAGAATTTCTTTGCGAATGCCTGATTGACGATGATTACCCGCGGCGCGTCTGCGTTGTCCGCATCCGTAAAGAACCGGCCTTTGATCAATGGC
>QHOX01000042.1 GCA_003219465.1 Verrucomicrobiota bacterium
CGTCAGCGCGTTGCGCGGGTTAAACCCTGGATTCACGTTTTGTATCCTGGCGAAACTCTTGATGAGGAGGCCGGCGGCGCTCAGCAACACCAGCGCGAGCCCGATTTCCGCGATAACAAGTCCACTGCGCAAACGATTGCGCCGTGTGCCCTGGGTCGAACTTCGGCCGCCTTCCTTGAGTGCTTCAGTGAGTTCTGGTCGCGCACTGGCCAGACCGGGAGCAAGACCGAAAATGATTCCCGTTGCGACGCAAATCGCGAACGTGACGCCCAGAACGAGTACATCGACGTTCACTTCGCGTAGTCGTGGCACAGTCTGCGCGCCTATTGCTTTCAATGATTCAATTCCCCACAGCGCCAAAACAACACCCATGGCGCCGCCGATTAGCGCAAGCAGCACGCTCTCAGTGAAAACCTGTTTGAACAGTCGCAGCGGAGCGGCGCCGAGTGCCACTCGAATTGCCATCTCGTGTTCGCGCGTGGCAGCGCGCGCAAGCAACATCGTGGTTAGATTCGCGCACGCGATCAGGAGAACGAGGCAGACAGCACCGAGCAAGATGAGCAGCGCCGGGCGCATCCCGCCCACAGCCAAGTCATGCAACGGCAACACCTCACCGCCGAAACTATTGTCCTGCGAGTAATTGTCCGAATGCTCGCGGCGCATCTGCGCATTGATTGTTTCGATCTCCGCCTGCGCTTGCGCGACTGAGGTTCCCGCACCCAACCGCCCGATAATGGCGTAGCCGCGTGAGCCACGCATTTTCATCTCGTCATCGGTGAAGGCGAGTGGCTTCCAAATTTCCGCGCGCTCGTGAAACTGCGCACCGTTGCCGAGATTGAAAAGCTGGAGCGGAAATTCAAAACCGACTGGCATCACGCCGACCACGGTGAAAGTTTTACCGTTGATAAGAAGCTTCGTCCCTATGATCTGCGGATCGCTGTTGAACCGGCGCTGCCATAGCCGCGCGCTGATGATAACGACATCGTCACGGCCGAGCGTGCATTCTTCGGGCTGGAAAAATCGGCCTTTGATTGGTGAAACGCCGAGCAACGGCAACACGTCTGCTGTAATAGTCGCGCCGGCAATCCGCTCGGGTCTATCTTCGCCGGCGAGATTGAAACTTGAGTAACCGAACGCGCCGAGCTTTTCAAAACTGTGCGCGCGCGTTTCGTAATCTTTGAACTCCGGCGGCGAGACGGGAATCCGTTCGAGATTTTGCGATTTGAAATGCTGAAGCAACAGGATGAGGTGCTGCGGATCTCGATACGGCAACGGCCTAACAAGCAGACCATTCACGAGACTTAGCACAGCTGTAGTTGCACCGATGGCGAGGGCTAAAGTCACAACAGCAATGGCTGTAAACGCCGGTTGTTTCAGTAGCTGGCGCAAAGCGAATCGAATGTCTTTGAGCATAAAAAAATCGCAGTTAACTCATCACTGTTCGCGCAGTGCCTGAACCGGATCGATGCGTGTCGCGCGCCAGGCGGGCAAAAAACATGCGGTCAGTGAGGCAATCGTGATCACGGCGAGTGCGGACCCAAATGCCAGTGGATCGTGCGGACTGACTTTGTAGAGCAGATTGCCCATCAAACGCGTCAAAATCAGGGCCGCGCTGCCGCCGAAAACGATTCCTGCCGCGGTCAATTGCAGACCGCGTGAAACGACGAGCCTCAGAAGATCTCTGGCGTCGGCACCAAGCGCCATTCGTAATCCGAGCTCGCGCGTGCTTTGCGAGACGGAATAAGACATGACGGCATACAGACCTATGGCCGCCAGAAACAAAGCCATTGCTCCAAAGATTGCGATCAATATGGCGGCGAGCCGCTGCGTGTAACCTTTCCTGTCCACTTGTTCTTGTACGCGGAATGGAGCAGTCGGTGCGAGATTAGGGTCGAGCGCGTGCACTTCGCGCACGAGCGCAGCTCTGATCGCGCCCGGAGTCTCGCGCGTGCGGATAAGAAGAGCATTACTCTCCAAGAAGTTTTGCCGCATGGGCACATAGAAAAATGTCCGGGGCAACTCGAGCTTGTCCTCGTACTTCACGTTCTTGGCCACGCCGACAATTTGCAGCCAACGATCCTTAACTTTAAGCCGCTGGCCGATCGGATCCTTTCCGGGCCAATATTTCGCCGCCATGGTTTCGTTGGTGATCGCTACTGGCACCGCGTTCTCGGCATCGGTGCGTTGGAACTCGCGGCCGGCTACAATTGGAATACCTAACGTCTTGAAATAGTCCTCACCTACTTCGAGGTAGGATGAAGTTAATTGTTCATTGGGCGCGGGTTGATAGCCATCAACCGTCAGCGGCGCACTAGAAAAGACTCCGTAGCTAAACGGTTGCAATCGGGACAGAGTCACCGATTCGACGCCGGGAATTTCGCGCACCCGATCGAGTAATTGCGTGTCGAAAGCTTTTGCACGTTCCAGATTGTATCCAGCCGAGACCAAATCGGCGCTAGAGACAATCACATCGGTCGAGAAACCTGGACTGGTCTTCTGCATTCGCTGCAAGCTTTGTAAGAGCAGGCCTGTGGCAGCGAGTAAGACGAAACTCAGTGATACCTGAATTAGGACTAGCGCGGAGCGCAATCGCGACCGGTTGCTGCCCGCGACGACACCGCCCCCGTCAGTTTTGAGAGCGCCGGAAAGATCGATATGACTGGCATGAATTGCCGGCATCAGCGCAAAGAGCATCGTAGCGCCGATACAGATGGCGATACTTGCCACGAGTACGCGCCAGTCGATTCGTCCTGGCAAATCAATCACGATTCCTGCCGCGGGAGAAGGGAACGAAAGCACGAGCGCGTTGCGACACCAGTAGGCCACAGCGATTCCGCCGACCGCCGCGATCAACGCAAGAATCAATCCTTCGGTGAAAAGTTGTTTGATTAAACGGCGGCGACCGGCGCCGAGGGCCAGACGCATCGTCATCTCATGCCGGCGTAGCAGCGAGCGCGCGAGCAACAAGTTGCTTACGTTCGCGCAGGCGATGAGCAGAACAAAAAACACGACCGCCATCGTGATCGCGAGCGTCGAAGTCATGTTTCCCGCCTGATTGAAGGGCGTTCTCCACAACGGCGAAAGCGAGAGGTCGTGACCGCGGTTCGTTTCCGGATAATCTTTTTCCAGCCGTTGCGAAATGGCGTGCAGCTCAGCATCCGCCTGCTGACGCGATACGCCAGGTTTTAGAAATGCGTAGCCTTCGATCCAACGCGCGCTCCTATCTTGCAGCTTGTAACCGGTGTCGAAAGTCTCCTGCATCGAGACCGGCACCCAAAAACTGAAGGAATATCCGATGAAAGTGCCGTGAAATTTTTCCGGCGCGACGCCGATGATTGTGTGCTGAACGCCATTCAGCATCTGCGTTCTGCCGATGATGTTGGGATCGCCGCCGTAACGATCCTTCCAGGTCTGATAACCGATCACGGTCACTGGATGCGCGTTGCGACCTTCACCTTCCTCCGGCCTGAAGCCGCGCCCGAGAATCGGTCGCACCCCGAGCGCGTCGAAATAATTCGCCGAAACAATTGCGCCCGACGCGCGTTCCGCGCGATCGCCAACGCTCAGGGTTGTGCCGGTAATCTTATCAACGATGAACGACTCAAAGAGCGTGGAATTCTTTTCGTAATCGAGAAATTCCGGGTAGGACAGCCCGGTGTATCCATTCTCACCACGCGTTGTAGCGTTCAACGCAAACATACGGTCCTGGTGCGCGACCAGCGGATAAGGGCGAATCAAAATTCCTTCGATCCAACTGAGCACCGCGGCGTTGGTTCCTATGCCGAGTGTGAGGCAAAGAATTGCTAAAATGGAAAAGCCGGGGCTGCGCCGAAGCATTCGGAAGCCGAAGCGAAGGTCTTGGAGAAACGTTTGCATGTGTTCGCTATTCGCAGTGGAGCGCTTGCACCGGATCCAGCCGCATGGCCGCTCGCGCGGGCAGGTAACAGGCAAACAATCCGACTAGCCCGAGTAGAAGAGAAACAAGGCTGAAGGTAGCGGCATCTGTGGCACTCAGATCAAAAAGCAAACTAACTAGGAGCCGGGTTACGCTCCAGGCCGAAACCAATCCGATGACGACGCCGAACAAAGTGAGTTTCATACCGTCCCCGAGAATCAAGGCGAGGACGTGCTTTCGCTGCGCACCCAAAGCAACCCGCAACCCAATTTCACCTGTTCGCTGCTTCACTGCGTAGGCCATTACGCCGTAAAGTCCCAGCGCCGCGAGCAACAATCCCGAAAGCGCAAGTGTTCCCATCAAAACCGCACCGAAACGTTCGGTTACGAGAACGCTGCTCAGAATGGCATTCATTGTCAGAACATTCGAGACGGGTTGATCCGGATCGCATTTACGAATGATCTCTCGTAGCGCCGTGGCTAAGGACGCCGGGTCCAGACGGGAGCTAACCACCAGATTCAGTGGAAAATTATTCTCTACCTGTGCGTAGGGGACGTACCAAACCGGGCGTTTGATTCGGTAGTTGAAAAGATCTTCCTTCACATCTTTGACCACGCCGATGACGGTCATCCACGGAAAGGTTTGCCCAGCGCGAACCCGGCGAACGCGTTTGCCGATCGGATCTGTTCCCGACCAGGACTGGCGAGCAAATTCCTCGCTCGCCACAACAACAGGCAGCGTGTCAACGCGATCATTTCTATCGATGAATCGACCCTTCGTTAGGCTAATGCCCATCGTTTCCAGATATCCGGGTGTAACGACGCGATGCGACGTGATTGGCACTTCGTTTGGATTAGCCGGTGGCCGCCCTTCAACCTCGAAGACTGCGTCGTAAGCCGTCTCGCGTTCGAGCGGAATATTTGTCGTCATTCCGGCGGACCACACACCGGGTACATTCCGAGCTCGTTCAAACACCTCTTCGGCAAATGCGACGCGCCGGCGATAGTCCGAATATTTCGAAGCAGGCAACACCATTTTCATGGTCAGGAGATTGTCGGGATTGAACCCAAGAGAAACGTGTTGCAGTCGCTGAAAGCTTTGCACCATTAATCCGCCGCAAATCAAAAGCGTAAACGCCATCGCGATCTCGCCGACGATCAATCTCTTTAACCACCGGCGTCCGGCAGCATCACCGCCAGTTCGGAAGTCGCCCTGCTTCATCCGAGGCATCAGCTCATGTGCGCCGGCGTTCTTCAGCGCCGGTAGTAACCCGAAAGCGATTCCGGTAAGAACAGTGACGCAGAATGCAAAAGCCAGAACCCGCTGGTCGATGGAGAAATTGTCGAAGAACGCGACTAGCGAAATGCCTTGAATCGGATTTAAGGCAGCGAGAATCGGAAGCAGCCAGTGCGCGAGAAGGAGACCAGCTATCCCGCCAACCAACGCCAAAAGGATGTTCTCCGCAAGAAGTTGCCTGGTAATTCGCCAGGGTCCCGCGCCGAGCGCCCGTCGCAGCAAAAGTTCTCGTTCACGCGTGACACCGCGCGCCAATTGCAGATTGGCCACATTCGCGCAACAGATCAGCAACAGGAATCCGACACCGGCCATTAACGCAAACAGCGCCCTACGCACTCGGCCTTCCATGTCGCCGAGCAAATCCTGGCGGAATGCGACCACTTTTACTGTCCACCCACGGCGGAAATTCGGATACTCTTGCTCGAGTTGACGCGCGATAGCTTTTAGCTCTGCATCGGCTTGTTGCAGGCTGACACCCGGCCGCAGACGCGCAACGATCGTGTTGTTTGTCGCTGCACGCTCGGTCAAAGGCAAACTATCGTTATCTGTTTGCAAGGGGACCCACACATCAGCGATGCCGGGAAGATCGAACCCTGGAGACATCACTCCTATGATGTTGTAATTTCGTCCGTCGAGGTTGAGTGATTGACTGAGGACGTCGGCGTTGCCTGCAAAATGTCTCTGCCAAAGCCCATAGCTTATCAACGCTACAGGTGGTCCACCAGGTCGATCGTCCTCGGCTGAAATTGTGCGACCCAGCATCGGTTTTGTGCCGAGCGTGGACAGGTAACTCGCCGTTGCTGTTGCGCCGCGGAGGCGTTCCGGCTCTCCTCGGCCAGTAAAAGTGAACGAACGTGCCGTCGCCACGCCGCTGCTGGCGAAACAGTGAGCCCGATCCCGATAGGCGGCGTACTCCAGGAATGGCGAACCGAAAGGATCAAACCCTTCTCGCAAAGTGACTGGGACGATCAGCCGATCGATGTCCTCTACTGGTAACGGCCGAAGCAGAAGCGCGTTGGCGGCACTGAAAATCGCGGTGTTTGCACCAATGCTCAAACCAAGTGCCGCAACGGCGATGGCAGTGTAACCCGGAGATTTCAGCAACATCCGCGCGCCGTAGCGAACGTCCTGCCATAAACCTCCAAACATAAACCCCAATTTTTTGTTAAGCAGCCATGCGGTCCTCAACGATGCGGCCATCAAACAAATGCACGGTGCGATCTGCGTGCTGGGCGAAACGCTCGTCGTGCGTGACCATGCAAATGGTGGCGCCGCCCTGGTGCAATTCGCGGAGCAAATGCATCACCGCTTCGCCGTTGTGCGAATCCAGATTACCGGTCGGCTCGTCGGCAAGCAGAATCGCCGGTCTGCCGGCAAGCGCGCGGGCGACTGCGACACGCTGCTGCTGACCGCCGGAAAGCTGGCTCGGCAGGTGTTTCGCCCGATGCGCCATGCCCACGCGCTCCAGGGATTCGGTGACCAGCGCTTTGCGGTCGCTGGCACTCGTGCCGCGATACGTCAGCGGTAACTCCACGTTCTCAAACACCGTGAGGTCGCCGATCAAATTGAAACTTTGGAAGATGAACCCGATTTCGCGATTACGAACGCGCGCGCGCTGCGCGAATGAGAGATTCGCGACCTCGTGACCTTTCAGCGCGTAACTGCCGTCCGAAGGAGTATCCAGCAGACCGAGAATCGAGAGCAGCGTAGTCTTACCGCAACCTGATGGCCCCGCAATGGACACGTATTCGCCCTCGCGAATGTCGAGATGAATTCCCGAAAGTGCGTGCGTCTCCACTTCGTCGGTGAGAAACACCTTTGTGACGCCAGTGAGCCGGATCAACGGAGCTAAACCGTTTCCGTCGAACTCGTTTGTTGATTCCTCTGCAATTACTTCAGTCGATTTCATGTTGGTCATGTTGCTTTGATGGTTTCAAATCGGAAATCAGATTCAGAAATCAGAGCTTAGTTCAGTCGAATTCTGTCGTGTGCGTCCCACGCGCTGGTATCGGAAAGGATCACCTGATCCCCCGGTTGGAGGCCGTCTAAAATCTGAATCGTGTTCACGGAGCTCTTCCCCAGCTTCACAGGAGTCCGCACAGCTTCCGAAGTACCGTTGACGATTTTGAACATACCGACCGTGTTGTTTTCCTGGCCGAATGCCGGACGGCCTACGTAAATGACGTCGTCGAGATGCTCGAGCTCGATGGTTCCATCAACGCTGAGATCGGGCCGAGCGCCTTTTGGCAGCGCTTCATCAAATGCAACTTCGACATTTACCGTCCCCTGCTCTACTGCAGGATCAACGCGCGTGACGTGACCATTGGCCACGCCGTTTCGAGTGTCGATCACCGCTTTCTGACCGATCTGAATATCTTTCGCTTGCGTTTCCGCAATTTTCACCTGCGCCTTCAGTTTCGTCGGGTCAGCGACGCGTGCGAGGTTATCGCCGACTTTCATTCGCTGCCCGATTTGCACCGGCAGTTGTTGCAGGACGCCTGACATGCCAGCGCGCACGTGCAGCGCTTCAACTTGATCAAACTTCAATTTCGCGAGCTGATTCGCTTGATCGACTGCCGCCTGCTTGGCGGCCAACTGCGGCTCGATCGAATCGCGAGAGAACGCCAACCGCTTCGACTCGATCTCGTCGCTCTTCTGACATTCCGCTTCTTTGATTTTCGACGTTTTGTAAACGAGATCGGCGACGAGCCCGTTCTTCGCCAACTGGTCATTGGTTTGCCGCTCCATTGTCGCCTGCTCGTAGGCGGAATGCGCGGCCGCAGTTTTGGATTCCTGATCGAGAAGCTCGCGTTGCAATGTCGCGCGCGATGTGGCGAGATCGGCCTCGGCGGCCTTGGCCTTAGATTCGGCCTCGTGCGCGCTCTGATCCAGTTCGGGGCTGCTCAACTCCAATATAACGTCGCCTGATTCAACTTTTGTCCCCGGCCAGATATTTATTTTCTCCACTCGCCCTTCGGTGTTTGCCGGAATCCAGCGAATGTCTTCCGGTACGAGAGTGCCAAGGCCGCGTACCTGTCGCACCATTGGACCGCGTTTGACGGTATCGACCCAAACGGTCGACCGATCGACGCTCGGCACGGCCGGTTTTAAACGCGAAATTGCAATTGTGGCCAGAATTAGCCCGAGCGCAGACGCCGCGATGATGACGATGCGACGTTTGCGTTTTTTAGCAGCGACGCCTTTGCGCGGCACGTCCATCGAGGAAAGATTCGGCGCAAAACCGGCCGGGCGCACAATCCTTTGGTCTGTTGGTTTTCGGTCTGGAATCACGGTTTCGCTTGGGTCAGAACACCGGGAGAGAGCCAAGAAGTTGGAGCACCGCAGATATGCCTGCCACAATCGGCATGGTCGCCATGACAATGAGCGTAGTGAACACAGCCGCTTCGCTGATGAATTCGCGGTCGGCTTCAGCGTCGAAATAATCGCGGGTAATGTTCCTCAACGATTTCGATTCCTTGAGGCATGGCGCGCTCGAACCGTTGAGCATCGGCGCATGATAATGATAATCGACGAGCGGACACTTGGGCGCGTTCGGTTGAGTATTTGGCAATGGTTTCATTTTCTTTTAGCTCCTATGGTGAGAGTTAGTTGGCACATTCATTGGATTCAAAATTTTCCTCTGCTATTGCAATGGCCATGCCATGTCGGAAAACAAAGTTGTAAACTGCTGATGCTCAGCGGTTAAAATTTGTCGACCTTTCGGCGCGCTCTTTTGAGTTATTCGTTCGTGGGATTGTGCCGTCCCAACTTTGGGACGTTTCTTTCCGAATCGTCAGAGCGGAAGGCGCAGCAAAAGTTTCGCGCTTCTGGCTGTGTGAATGCGGACGGCTTCATATTCTCTTCTACTGAGAAGCAGTTGGCCGTATTGCTGGATTCAAACATTTTTGTGTCGTCTCGCCTAATTGCTTTCGCGGTGAAGTGCCTATGCAAAACGACTCGGGTTGCGACAGCGCGAGGAACTATTTCTTGCGCGTGTAATGAAAGACGGTCGTCCCGGTTTTTCCCTTGTAGAGGTAGGTCCAGCGTTGCGTCATGTGATCTTTGTCATCCAGTGTCAAGGTTACCCCGGTATTGTGCCAGTCATCTGGCGTCTTCATTCCCGTTACTCGTTCCAAGGAAAACGTCACACCTTTGTCCAAATCGTCAGGGACACCTGTGATCATTTGGGGCTGGTTCCCGGCAACGCAGTAGTGAGTCGCAATCAGGTGATCACCGTCGACGGTGAACATCGTAATCATTGGTTGTGAATCAGCCGGCTTCGTTTCGGACATTAGCACGCTGCCGTTCGCGGTGACCGTGTAAGTCTCCTTCACCGCCACGCCCTCCTGGACTGCTTCCCACTCGCCGACAAGCGATGTCAATTGTTTAAATACTGCTGCGCTTTTGCCGCTGTTCTGTGGCTGGTTTTGTCCCGACAGGGCAACTGCCGCTAAGAGAACGAAAACCAACACTAGAGACTTCGTCGGGCGTTTCGTCATAAGGTACTCCTCGTGTTACGTAGACCGCCGTTTCATGTGGTGGTCTTCTTCGACTTTCCAAGTCTTTCCGCCGTCATGAGATTTCTCTCCCTGCCAGTGAAACGAGTCCGGCTTCATTTCACTGAACGTCCAACGTATCGGCAGCCCGTCGGTGTCTCGACCGTGCAGAACTATGCGATCGCCTTCACATCCTCCTTGCGCTGTGACGATGTAGTTGAATTGCGGATTTACAAAAACGACGCGCCATTGCTTGAGGGCCGTATCGAAAAACCGAATCGTTGTTCCGATCGTGCGTTCCTTCTGGTTCTCGCTCGCATAGCCGATCCAAAGGTCCTGTATTGCGTGGCCGTCCATGACCCAGCCGAACAACAGCTCTCCTTTTTTATGAAAAACGGATCCGTCGGCGCGATGGAACGTGAAGTCGGCATCCCAGGTGCCGACGAGACGGTCAAAGGTTTTGGCTTCGTCGCCAATAGACGGATTCGCATCCTCCGACCGGAGCACATTAATCATTGCCTCTCGCGTATATTTCGCGAGTCGCTCTTCAGTCTGTCCGCTCGCCCCTTCCTGCGCGCGGCCTTGGCCACGCAACACAATTGCCGTCACGAAAATGACGAAGACGACCACTGGACATCTAGCAGTGGTTCTCATGGCTGATCTCCTTCGCTCTATTGCAATCGCCATGCCATTCGAGAAACAAACTCACAAGTCGCTCGGATGCTCCGAGTAACAGTTGTCGAGCTCTTCTACGCTCCGGCCGAAGTGACCCGCCAATGGGACTGCTCCGTCCCAAAGTCGGGACGCTCCCAGTGACAGAGGTTAACGAGGCAGGCGCAGCAAAGCTTGCGCGCCGTGGCCGTCCTCTCGATTCATGAGCACCAAAGTGCCGTCATGGGCTTCGGCAATTTGACGGCTCAATGGCAGACCAATTCCGGAGCCATCCGGCTTCGTGGTAAAGAACGGAACGAAGAGATTGGCGGGGTTCATGATGCCGGGCCCTTCGTCTTCCACAAGGATCTCAACGCAATTTGCTTTCTCACGCCAACTGAGCGCGACGTTTCCATGCGTTTCAAGCGCAGCATCAACAGCGTTGTGCACCAAATTGATTAGCGCTTGTTCAATCTGCGCCGCGTCTGCGCGAATCACTGTTTTCGGACCCGGCATAACCTGAACCTTGAGCCTGGGCTCCAAATCCACCACTCGCTGTATCAGAGGGACAAGATCGATGTCTTGTTTTTGAGGTGGCGGAAGTTTTGTCAGCCGCGTGTAAGCTTGGAGGAAACGGCTCAGCGAATCAGCGCGCGAGGCAATGGAGTTCAACCCGGAGCTTGCATCCTCTTTCCAGTCCGTTGGAAGCGGTTCACGCCGCAGCAGCGATTCCAAACTGGCAGCAAGTGACTTGATCGGCGCCAGAGAGTTGTTCATCTCATGGCCGAGCACTCGCACGAGTCGCTGCCAGGCGCGACGTTCTTCTTCGCGCAGGGTGCGACTAAGATCCGTCAACACGAGTAAGTCGTGCGGTAAACCCTGTTCGCGAAATGTGCTCCGGCCAATGCCCCAACGGCCTGAACCGCCCGGAAAACTCAAGGTCAGCGGTTCGTCGTTATCCGCATGGAAACAAGCGTGAAGTCCAAGTTCCTGCGCGGTTTTGCCTAATAACTTGTCCATCGGTCGTCCCAGCAAAGTCTCACCGGCGCGATTGATGAGGCGGAGACGCCGTTCGGGATCGAACGTAAAAATCGCCACATCGATTTCGCTCATGATCGTGCGCAACAGCGCGGTGGCTTCAAAGGCGCCCAGGCGCTGCTGACGCAAGGTTTCGCCGAGCGAATTCACTTCGAGCAGGACTTCACCCAACGCGCTGTCTTCGCGAGCGCCTCTCGCACGAATGGAGTAGTCGCCCTCCCGCAATGCCGCGAGCAGGTTCGAAAGGGTTTGCAATGGACGAACAGCATGTTCGCGCGTGCTCAAAAGGAATGCAGCCATGCAGCCAACGATCAGAATCGTAAGTGTCCACTGCACTTTTGGCGTGTGATCGCCGAACCAAAGGAGCGCAAGCGCAATGATGACCGCAGGCGCGACCGCAACAAACGTGAGCCAGGTAATCTTCCCTTCATAGGAAAGCCGGGCTGATCTTTTTGTCTTGCGCGCCATCAAAACTGCAATTGGCAATCGGCAATCGGCAATCTGAAATTCTCAAAGGCCATATTGCTGCAGGCGACGGTAGAACGCGCTTCTGCTCAAGCCGAGCGCCTCTGCGGCCTTGCGCGCGTTACCGTCATTTCGGGCCAACGCTTTTTTGATCAGAAATGCTTCGACCTCTTCCAGACTCATTTCCTCGACGTCGCGCGATTCGCTGCCCGCAGTCGTTAGACCAAGATCAGCCGCGTGGACCTGGCGATCTTGCGTCATCAGAACGGCCCGCTCAACGACGTGATCGAGCTCGCGGATGTTTCCGGGGAACCGATGTTGTAGCAAACGCTCGCGCGCGCTTTCATCAAATCCGGTGACGTGTTTGCGATAACGGTCTGCGTGTTGACGAACAAAGCTGTTCGCCAGCGGCATGATGTCCTCACGCCGATCGCGCAACGGGGGCAACTCGATTTGAATCGTGTTAAGACGAAACAAAAGGTCCTGCCGAAAACGGCCGGCTGCGATCTCGTTCTCCAGGTTTGCATTTGTGGCGGAAATGATTCGCACATTCGCGTGAAGAGTTTTCGATGAGCCAACCCGTTCGAAATCGCCGGTTTCAATTACGCGCAGGAGTTTTGCCTGTTGAGCAAGGGGAATGTTTGCGATCTCATCCATGAACAACGTGCTCTCATCAGCGAGCTCGAAGCGTCCCGCTCGATCCGTTTTTGCGTCAGTGAAAGCGCCCTTTACGTGTCCGAACAGTTCGCTCTCAAACAATGTCTCCGACAAGCCGCCCATGTTAACAGTGATCATCGTTCGGGCCGAGCGCGGCGACAGAGCATGAATCGCCCGCGCGACTAAACTTTTCCCGGTCCCGTTTTCGCCGGTAATAAGAACATTCGCATCCGATGGTGCGACGCGTGAAATCATTTCGATCACCGGTCGCATCGCAGGGGATTGCGCAATCAAGTCCGGCATCGTGCCGCGCAGCATTTCGTTTTCCGCTTCAAGCTTCCGCTCACGGCGGAGAGCTGCAGCGAGTTCGATCTGTGTCCGGACGATCGTCACCAGGCGCTGGTTGTCCCATGGTTTCGTCACAAAGTCGCGCGCGCCGCGTTTCATTGCGTCGACGGCCAACTCGATCGTGGCCCAGGCGGTCATCACCACAATCGGCAGTGTTTTGTCGATCTCCTGAATTCTTGGGATCGCTGCTATGCCTTCCTGCCCCGAGGTAGTGTCGCGTGTATAATTCAGATCCATCAGCAACAGGGCATACTCCTTCTTTTCCAGCGCGTGAAAGACGCCGGCAAGCGACGTGACTCCTTCGGTCTGGTACCCTTCGCCTTTGAGCAAGATGCGCAGCGCCTCGAGCACATCCCGCTGATCATCCGCAATGAGAATCCGGATCATTTCCTCACAGCATAGCGGCTGTTCAAGCCGCAATTGAGATTCGTTGTCACTAGCTAACTCTCAACCGCGTTTCGCAAGGTATGTCAATCTCATCGACGTACAGCGGCTGCTATTCAGTGCGTAATGCAACAATCGGATCTATGCGCGAGGCGCGGCGGGCGGGGATCCAGGCGGCCACGAACGCGGCGCCGAAAAGTATGAGGCCAACGGCGAGATAAATCCTCGGATCGATCCCTCTGACTTCGAAAAGCACGCTTTGCAACACGTGCGAAAGGGCAAAGGCCGCGATCACACCAATCATGGATCCGATCAACAGCAATTGCATCCCGTGCGAAAGAATCAGCGCGCGAATTTGCGCGGGACGTGCGCCAAGCGCTAATCGAATACCGATTTCAGGTACGCGTTTGAGCGTGGTATAGGCGAGCAATCCGTAGAGACCGATAGTCGCCAGCACCAGCGCGAGCGCGGCAAAAACGGAAAATAGAAAACTTAGCAGGCGTTGCGCGCCCCAGGTTTCGCGGACGCGATCGCTCATCGGCCGGGCATCGAACACCGGCAGCGAGGAATCGATAGAAGTCTCTGCATCACGAATCAAGCGCTCCAGGACCGCAGAGCCCATGGTCGATCTTATGAAGAGCGTAAGACTGGTTCGCTGGGCTTGGCCTAACGAACAGTAAATCACCGGCAATGGCGCCATTTCATCGACCGCGTGAAATCTCATGCGCGCCACAACACCGACAATTTCTGACATCACGAAGTCCTCGTTGTCGTTCCCAGGAGCAACTCCCAGACGTTTGCCGATTGGATTTTCCCCGGGGAAATATTGCTCGGCCATGGCCTGATCGATGATGATCACACGCGGTGAATCTTTGGTGTCGCGCTCGTTAAAGGTGCGGCCCTGCAAAAGAGGCACCTTCAGCGTCGAGAAGTAATCGCCGGCTACCACTTCCAGATCGCTGTTCAACATATCGGAAGGCCGCGGACGCGGGTTTTCTTCACGCCAGAAACCCGTTTGCCATCCGCCCATCAGCGGACCGTTCGAGCTCACCGCGGCGTTTTGTACACCGGGCAGACAACGCACCTTGTCGAGCAACGTCCTGGTAAAATTGTCGATCTTGCCGCGGTCGTTGTACTTTTGCCACGGTAGTTCGAAGCGGGCAGTGAAAAGTCCACGCGGTTCGTAACCTAATGAGAGCGATTGCAGCCGTGAAAAACTCTTCAAAACCAGTCCAGCCGCGACCAGCAAAGTGAGAGTGAGCGCAATTTCGGTGATTACCAGCCAATCCCGCGCATGTTTGGCCGATGGCGGATCGCCGCTTCCAGCCGACCCCACTTTCAATGCGAGCTGCACGTTTGCATGCGAGGCCTGCCACGCCGGCCACAAACCGAAAAGCACAGTCGTCAGGGCTGCAATCAAAAATGCGAAACCCAAAACCGGCAAATCGAACGAAATTTGTTGGAAACGAGAGACGTCTCCCGGACTCAGCGCTATCAAACCACCCCGGACCCAAACTGCCATCAAGAAACCGAGCGCGCCGCCAATGAACGCAACGACAAAGCTCTCAATCAAGAGCTTCTTAACGATCTGGCCACGGGTCGCTCCAACCGCCGCGTGAATCGCAAATTCTCTCAAACGCGCAGCGCCTCGCGCGGCAAATAGGTTTGCCAGGTTTGCGCACGCAATCAGTAATACCAAACCCACTGCTGCGAGAAGCAATCCGAGATTGGTTCGATATTTTCCAACCAGATTCTCGAGCAACGGCGTGACGACGGCGTAGACCTGTTTGTTTGTTTCCGGATAAGTTTGTTCCAAACGTGCTGCAATCCCTTTCATTTCCGTTCGCGCTTGCTCAAGCGTCACGCCAGGTTTGAGCTTTCCCCAGACGTAGATCATCGGGTGGATGAACCGCTGCATCCATACCGGGTTATTGCTCCTTCGCATCATTGACAACCAGACTTCACTGTCCTGGGGTGAAGTGACTTGCGGCGGCATGACGCCGATGATGGTGAAATTCTGATCGTGCAAAGTGATGGATCGCCCAAGCACACTGGGATCGGCATTAAACACGCGCCGCCACAACCGGTCGCTGATCACTGCGACTGGCCGAGCGCCGACTTTGTCTTCGTCTTCGCTGAAGGTGCGGCCGATTTCCGCCGGCAATCCGACTATGTTGAAAAAATTCCGCGTCACCGACGCGCACGAGATACGTTCCGGATCACGACCAGGAAGACCGCTTAGATTCCGCGATTCCTTATGGGTGGCGGCGAGATGTTCGAAAACAGTGTTGTCGTTTCGCCAATCGAAATAGTCTGGAAGAGCAACAGAGTAATCCTGACCGGGTCCCGACGATTCATTCAGAACCATGATTCGATCCGCGTGTGGGTAAGGCAGGGGTTGCAGCAATACGGCGTTGACGATGCTGAAGATCGCGGTGTTCGCGCCAATGCCCAGCGCCAGTGTTAAGATCGCGATCGCACTGAAACCCGGCTGCTTCCGCAGCATTCGGAAAGCGTATCGAATATCCTGTTTCAAATCTCTAGAGTTGTTCGTTGACGTAGAGAAAAAACTCTTCGCCGCGATTAGCTCCGTGAGACGACCTGAGTCCTTGCGGATTGGCTAACAGCGCTTTGCCCCGAACGAACCGCCTGTATGCTAACCGGGCTCTGCGCGAATTGCCAAATCAACAGGACGGCGCTCAGGATGAACGCGACATAAAGCACCGTTTCAACCACTCCGCGACCTTTCTCTTCCGAGTGGACCAAGAGAGCATAAGTAGATTCGCATTTGCTGTTCTTAAGCGTTTGTTGGTTCATGCAATTCGCTGACGCAAGCGGCATGCCACAAGACGCGCTATTCACGTAATCTGTTCATCACGATGACGATGTGAGCCCAATGCATCCGAACGTTTCGATGTGCACGTTCCACGATTGGGAAGCAGACGTTCCATTCTCGGGACGACTCGACGGCCTGTTCTGTGCTCCCTCAATGCGTGGTCATGGACCGAGAGAGCAGCCGGTCAATTCATCATGCAGAAGACCCGGAAGGGTGCGGCCAGCCAATCGGCCGCAGATCGACAGTGCTCGAAGATCGTTTCTTCTTGCGCTGCCGCAGTTGGTCAAGCGCGAGATAGATTACTGGAGTCGTGTAAAGCGTCAGGATCTGCGAAACGATCAGCCCACCCACGATAGCGACCCCAAGCGGCTTGCGCAGTTCACTCCCGATGCCCATTCCGATGGCGAGCGGCAACGCGCCGAACATCGCGGCCATCGTTGTCATCATGATCGGACGGAACCTAACGAGACACGCCTGGTAAATCGATTCTTCGGGACTCAGTCCTTCGTGTCGCTCAGCGTCGAGCGCGAAATCGACCATCATGATCGCGTTCTTTTTCACGATGCCGATAAGCAGGATAATTCCGATGACCGAGACGAGATCCAGCTCATTGCCCGTTACCAGCATGGCTAAGAGAGCCCCAAGTCCGGCGGATGGTATTGTAGAAAGGATCGTGAGTGGGTGGATCAGGCTCTCGTAAAGCATTCCCAGGATGATGTAAACGGCCAGGAGCGCCGTGAGAAACAACCACGGCATTGTCACCCACGAGGCTTGAGCAACCTGCGCAGTGCCGGCGAAACTTCCGCGAATGCTTGATGGCATTCCGAGATCACGTTTCGCCCGCTCGACGATTTGCGTTGCCTCGCTCAACGAAACGTCCTGCGCGGTGTTAAAGGAGATTGTCACGCATGGAAACTGCCCCTGGTGATTGACTGAGAGCGGCGTGTTGTCCAACTGAAAATGTGCGATCGTGCTCAGCGGCACCTGGCTTCCGGAATTTGATTTGACGTAGATTTTGTCGAGCGATCTCGGATCGAGCTGGAACTTCGGATCGACCTCGAGAATGACGTGATATTGATTCTGCTGCGTGTAAATGATCGAGACCTGCCGCTGGCCGAACGCGCTGTAAAGCGTGCTGTCAACTGCTTGCGGTTGAATGCCGAGGCGCGCGGCCGCGTCGCGATCGATTACCACGGTTTCCTGCAGTCCGCGAAATTGCTGATCGCTCGTGGCGTCCTTGATCTGCGGATATTCGTGAAGCTTGTTCACGAGCTTCGGCGCCCACGAATTGAGCTCCTCGATGTTTTGATCGGACAACGCATATTGGTATTGCGCTTTTGACGATCGTCCGCCAACACGAATGTCTTGATTTGCTGTGAGAAAAAGCTGCGCGCCGGGAATTTTCGAGAGCTTTCCCCTCAGACGCGCGATAACCGTGCCCGCGTCATCTTTGCGTTCTCCTTTGCCCGAACCTTTCGGTTTCAAACTGATGAACATGCGGCCGTTGTTTAACGCCGAGCCGTTCCCGCCGCCGAAGAATGAGCCAACGGCCTGGACCGCAGGATCGGCCATGACAGTTTTCACGACCTGCTCTTGCTTTTCTTTCATGGCCTCAAAGGAAATGTCCTGCGCGGCCTCGGTCGTGCCCATCATTTGTCCCGTGTCCTGTTGCGGGAAAAATCCCTTTGGCACAACGAAGTAAAGATAAACGGTCGCGATGATCACCAGTCCGGTGACAATGAGCATGGTGTATTCGTGTTTGAGGACCCACTTCAAGCCGCGTTCGTAAAAATTGAGCATTGCGTTGAAACCGCGCTCGCTCAGTCGATCGATCACGCCGCGTTGCCGATGTCGCTCCTCGCTTTTCAAAAATCGGCCGCAGAGCATGGGCGTGAGCGTTAACGAAACGACGCCGGAAACGAGAATTGCGGCGCTCAACGTCACTGCGAATTCATGAAACAAACGCCCGATCAAGCCGCTCATGAAAAGCAGCGGAATGAAAACTGCTACGAGCGAGAGACTAATCGAAATGACGGTGAAACCAATCTGACGCGCGCCTTTCAACGCGGCTTGAAGCGGTGGCTCGCCCTTCTCAATGAAGCGCACGATGTTTTCGATTACGACAATCGCATCATCGACAACGAATCCGGTCGAAACCGTCAACGCCATGAGCGACAGGTTGTCGAGGCTGTAACTGCATAGCCACATCACGCCGAAGGTGCCCGCGAGCGCGAGCGGCATCGTAATACCGGAGATGAACGTCGACCAGAACCGGCGCAGGAAGAGAAACATCACCATCACGACGAGCGCCATTGTGATGACAAGCGTCAGCTGCACATCGCGCACAGACGAGCGGATCGTGATTGTGCGATCGCTCATTACATCGAGATGCACACTCGGCGGCAGCCAGGTGCGGAGTTGTGGAAGGATCGCGTGAATCTGGTCGGTCGTACGAACGACGTTCGCGTCCGGCTGTTTGAAAATGACTAACAAGACAGCGCGCTTGTTGTTGAACAAGCCGGCCTGGTCGCGATTTGCCTGTGCATCGATTGCCGTACCGACATCGCGTAAGGGCACGGCCGCGCCGTTGTGGTGCGCGACGATGATCGGCTGATATTGATCGGCCTGCGTTAGTTGGTCGTTGCTCGCG
>QHOX01000043.1:0-910 GCA_003219465.1 Verrucomicrobiota bacterium
GGCCGTAATTAAAAATGAGCGTGCCCCAGTCCTGGTGCTCGCCCTGGCGCGGGTCCTTGTGCTCATACAAATCGGTGCCGTCAAACTCGGCCAGCGCATGTGCGTCCTTCGGAAAATGCGCCGGTACCCAGTCCATGATCACGCCGATTCCCGCCTGATGACATTTGTCGATGAAATGACGGAAATCGTCGGGCGGACCGAACCGGCTGGTAGGCGCGTAATAATTTGTGACCTGATAACCCCACGAGCCTTCGAACGGATGCTCGGCAATCGGCAACAACTCGATGTGCGTGTAGCCCATGTCCAACACGTACGGCAGCAACGTGTCCGCCATTTCCAGATAACTGAGCTGGCGATTGCCCTCTTCGGCTTTGCGACGCCATGAGCCGTCGGACTTTGCGGCCAGTTCATCTTCTGGCGCGCTTCCATCCATTCGGCATCGCTCCAGGTATAACGCTCCAGATCGTACACCAGCGATGCCGTGGATTTGCCGGGTTGATTGAAGAACGCGAACGGATCGCTCTTGAGCAGCACCGCGCCGGTCTGAGTGCGGATCTCGAACTTGTAGTGCGCACCTTGTTTGATGCCGGGTAAAAATAGTTCCCATACGCCTGCGGTTAACAACTTCCGCATTGGATTCACGCGGCCATCCCAGCCGTTGAAATCGCCAACCACGCTAACGCGTTGTGCGTTCGGCGCCCATACGGCGAAATACACACCAGTCGCATCGCCGATCGTCCGCAAATGCGCGCCAAATTTTTCATAAATTTTCCAGTGTTGTCCTTCACTGAACAGATGCAGATCGACGTCGCCCATGATCGGACCGTACTGATACGCGTCCCGCGTGAGCTCTTCTGATCCGTCCCGTCTTACAATGCGGAGATGATACGGAACGTCTCGTTCCCCGCCG
>QHOX01000043.1:925-20175 GCA_003219465.1 Verrucomicrobiota bacterium
TCGATCGAGCACGACCTCGACCGCGCGCGGGTCCGGGCGAAAGACCCGGATCTCCACGTCATCGCCCACCTTGTGCGGACCTAACACGCTGAAAGGATCAGAATGAAGGCCTGTGACAAATCTGTAGACCTCGTCCCGCGGGACGCCGGCAATCTCGAACGCTTTCATTGTCCAGTGAAAATCATCAGCTCCCTTCAAGCTAAAAACTTACTGCGCCTTGCCTGGTAGCCAAACGTTGTTTGCACTTGTGGCGATCGAGCGCTGCTCCTTGAGCGCACCTGGTAAGCATGCGAATTAACATCGTGAGAAATCTTTGCGTCGCCGTTTGTTGTTTCGGCCTCAGTTCCATTTTCGCTGCTCCCGTTATTCCCACCGCACCCGGTACAACCTGGCGCTACAATATGACCGAGGAAATCGGAAAGGGATTGAATGTTTCAAATCTAAAAACAGATGCCGACGGCATGATTCGCGTGCCAGTTTTGTACCGTCTCGAGGGAACGGAGGACGTTGACGGGAAAGATCTTCTCAAGTTTGAAATGCACCGGGCGGGCACGATCACGAACACCGATCTGCTAACGATAGACGAACACGGGATTACCTGTTGGGCCCGGGTGAATCTCGACGGCGAGTTCGTTAAATTTAGTCCGCCGCAGACGATGATCGCCGCTCCACTCAAAAAGGGCGCCGGCTGGAACTTCGATGGCCAGGCCGGCGACCTTAAAGTGCAACAGCATTACGATGTTCTGGGCGAAGAAAAAATCGACGTGCCCGCCGGAAAATTTCAAGCGTTCAGGATTCATGGCGAGCAAACGACGCCGAACCGGATGACAATCGACCGCTGGTTTGCGCCGGGCGTTGGAATCGTCAAAGACGTTACGACGATGCAGGACGCTAAAGGCGATTTGCTCCAGCGCATTTCCCTTGAATTGGCGGAAGGACCGAAAATTGTCGAGCGCCCCGAAGTCAAATCGGACGCCACACCGAAACGCCTCGCGTTGAGTGTTGCGAAAGATCGCTTCGGGAAGCCGACGACGACATTCTCGTCGAATACGCCGGAAATTTACGCGCGCTGGCAGGGCCAGCGTTTGCGACAAGGCGCAAACGTGAAGGCTGTGTGGATTGCGGAAAACATCGGCGAAGATTTTCCCCAGGATTACAAAGTGGACGAGGCCTCTGCTATCGCTGCAACCCCGACCGCACGCGGCGCATTCACACTCGCGAGGCCCGAAGATGGGTGGATGCCGGGCGATTACCGTGTGGAATTTTATGTCGACAATGTCCTCGTCGACGCGGTGAAGATGAAAATTGTCCCGTGAATGCAGAGAGCGGCGGTCTCCTCGTGCGCCGTAGCCTCGGCGAAGGCGGCTAGTCCGCCGCTGGGGCGCTCTGGAAGAGTCGCGCCTTCTTGGATTTTATTGAATCCAAGACCGGACGTCACCGCATCATAACGGAGAAGACATATTTTACATGAGAAAGATTCTGATCGCTTTGGTTGCTGGGTGTGTCGTTTTGGTTGTCGGATGCCATTTGCCCGGCGTCCGAGGCAATGGCCAGATAAAAACTGAGGAACGACCAATCACCGCTTTCGCCGACCTGGACGCGGGCGGCACCTTCGACATTGAATGGCAAAATGGATCACCCGCTCTCCGAATCACGACGGATGAAAATCTGCTGCCTCATATCGAGGCGAACGTCTCGCGCCACACCCTTCATCTGCGCACACGCGAGCACGTTTGGCCTACGCACGGAATCAAAGTTGTTATCTCGAGTCCGACGCGGACAGGTGGCAAGATCACGGGCGCCGTCAAGTTAACCGTAAAGCAGTTGAGCGGTCCAACGTTTGCTCTGGAATCAAAAGGAGCGGCGGAGGTCTCACTTGATGGCAACATCGACCAACTCTTGGTCGACATGACCGGCGCGAGCCAGTTAGCAGCCAATGGACTGCAAGCTAAAACTGCTGAAATCTCCACCACCGGGGCTGGCGACGCGGAGGTCGCAGTTACAGATACGCTGAAAGTGGTTATCACCGGTGCGGGAAAAGTGACTTACTCCGGCAACCCAGCAACGATAAACAAACGCATTACCGGCGCCGGATCGATTCACCGCAAGGACTAGCCGTTTCGTTGTAGACGCATTTGTGTCAAACGGCTGAAGAAATTAGGTGCTTGGCACATGCCCCTCTACACTTCAACCGGGCACGAGCTGTGGACCGCAAGTTGAACGCATCAAATGAAGCAACCTTTGGGCATTCGAATCTTGAGCTGGTTCGCGGCGCTCGCATCCGCAGGAATGTTCGCCTCGATCGCGCTCGCGATTCTCGACATCGGACCGCACCTCATGGGCGGCGAAAAAGTGACTCGCTCGGAATGGTTGCATATCGCCGCCCCACTCATCGCGGTGATTGGCTGTATGATGGCTTCGGTCGCTTACGGTCTTGGCGCGCGCAAAGCGTGGTCACGGCATCTCGCAATTGGGATATTTGTGCTCATAATCGTGTATGCGTCCGTGCTCGGCGCACTGAACGTGCTTCGGTACACCATCATGTGGCGCGCCATCGTGAACGCCTCCCTCTTCGGTTGTGCGGCTACGTGGTACTTCTATTTCAAACCAAATGTTGCTGCGTATTTTCGTGAACTCGCAAAAGGATCGATCCGCAAACGATTTCGCAGCGAATTCCTATTGCACTACTGACGGCACGATGCGACATGCAACGCACGAAATATGCGTAGCCTGTCGTTGATTTTCGGTTTCCTGCTCATAGTCAATCTGGCGCATGCCAGTGATGAAAGATCAATCAAAGACCTGGCCAAAGCTCTGACAGGACTTGCGTCGGATGTCGATCCAGCTGAAGCCCAGGCATTGTCCTACACTGCGCATACGACCGCGCGTCGACTCAAAAAAGAATATCGGGTCGTCCTCAACCCGGAGTTTACGGTGTTTCTTTACAATGTCGGCCTGCGAAAGCGCGGCTGGTGTGGTCATTGGGCGCAGGACATCGGCGCGGAGTTAAAAAAACTCGAGCCCAAGACGCTCGTGCTGCACTGGGGTGAAGCATATCCAAACACGACGAGCGAGAACAACGCCCTCGTAATAACTGCGCGTAATCAGCGGTTCGAGGACGGGATCCTTCTCGACGGCTGGCGCAGGGCCGGTCGATTATTCTGGTGTCCGGTGAAAAAAGACGACGAGTACGAAGTGGAACAACACTTCGGCCATTCTGGCATCACGATGTGGAGAGAAAACATGAAATGGAGCGCGTGGCTGCAGTATTACGAAACGGCCGAGCAGAAGCCGAAAACAGCCAGTGCCTCTCGCTGAATCACGTTCGACTGCAGATTTATCAGGAGCCACAGCGCTGCCGCCGACGATTGGCGTTCACGTAAACGCCATGCACATTTCTAAAGTGCAAGACGCAAACGTTCAGACCGACAAGGCCGAGGAGTACAAAGCGCCGACTGAGGAGACGGCTTGGAGCCGGATAAAGAAGGCGCTGGGCCCGATCGCGGTCGTGGGCGTCGTCATCGCAAAATTTTTGGCGAAGGTCAAATTCGTCCTGCCCATCCTGTTGAAGTCCGGCGGCACCATGCTGCTGATGGTCTGGGTTTACATGCAGCTGTGGGGGTGGCAGTTCGCGCTCGGGTTTGTTCTGCTTTTACTCGTCCATGAAACAGGACATTTGATTGTCGCCAAAAGATTTGGACTAAAAGTCGGCGCGCCTGTGTTTATCCCCTTTATGGGCGCGTTCATTGCGCTCAAGGAAGCGCCGCGCAGCGCATGGATGGAAGCGTGCGTGGGTATTGGCGGGCCGTTGCTGGGGAGTTTGGGTGCGCTGGTGTGCAACGCGTGGGGCGAATTCTTCGCTGCTCCGATTTTTATCGCGCTCGCGTGGTTCGGCTATTTTCTGAACTTATTCAACCTCACCCCGGTTGGAATGCTCGACGGCGGACGCATCGTGACGGCGTTGTCGCGCTGGTTGTGGTTACCCGGATTTGGGTTGCTCGTGTGGTTTGGATGGAAATATCCAAACTTCATTATCTGGCTGATTGTCCTCTTATCGCTGCCGCGGGTTTACTCGTTGTTCCGCAAACGCACCGAAGAAGAGCAGCGCTATTTCGAAGTCACACCGTCGCAGCGTTGGATAATGTCGATCTTATATTTTGGCCTGATCGCGCTGTTGCTCTTCGGAATGCACGTGGCTCAACACGATCTACACGAGTCCGGCGTGCGGGCGCACGGACACGGACGCGACATCATCGTGCAATAACGCATTCAACGAGCAACGGCTTCCCCGGCGTGCAGAGGACTGCCCGCCCTACCGGACGTCCTTCCGAAAACGGTAGGGCGCGTCACTCCGTGCGCGCCGCTTGATTCACCGCAAAGACTTTCTTCGGTTCCAGCCCAATTTCTCGGAGAAGCGAGAGGAAACGCTTGTCCGAACGCAAAGGCGCAAATTCAGGAGAAATGCCGACTGTGTGGAGCGATGACGAGCGCTCGTCGCGAGCGCGTCCAAGTTCGCGGATCGCATCTTCATGTTCTTGCAACACCACGTGCGCGTGCGCAATCGCGTCTCCGGGAGTGTAGCTCGGGCGACTCGCGCGGGCGTCCTTGAGAATTTCCCGAGCATCACTCCGGCGGTTCATCTTCGCGTAGGTAAACGCAAGACCGAAGGGCACTCGACCACTGATGTCTTGCGACTTTTTGTATAACGCGATCGCATCATCGAAGCGCCCCATTTCCCGGTAAAGTGCCGCCAGCAGCGGTTCGCCATAAAGAAATGTCGGATCAAGCTGCAAAGAGCGCTCACCAGCGGCCATCGCTTCATCGATCAATCCGAAGTATCGGTAGATCTCGCAGGCGAAATTGCTCACCCAGAGCGATGCAGGATCAATTTTCGCCGTGCGGCTTAGATATGTAAGCGCCTTCTCGCGCTCGCCGATCGCGGCGTAAAATGCAGCGATGAAATAATTCGAGGTTGTAGAATTTGAATCGATTTCGAACGCGCGGACGTATTCGGCTTCGGCGCCTCGGAGGTCCCAATCGAGGATCCGTTTAGTTTCCGCCAGATAAACATGCGCTTCGGCTTCGCCATCGTCGATCTGGATCGCGTTCACCGCGGCCTCGCGCACCTTCGAATAAGCGTCGACCGGTTTGACATACGCGTCTGCCAGCCACAGCCACGATTTCGCGATGCCCGTCCAGGCGCGCGCGAATCGCGGATCTTTGTCGAGCGCGCTCTGGAAAAACTCCAGACTTTTCCGCAGCGCTGCCTCAGTGCTTTTGTCGGACAAGAACAAGCCTTGCAGGTAAAGATCGTAGGCTTCCATGCTGCGAGCGCGGCTGGTAGCCGGCGCGATTTCCAACTTCAACTTCAGCGCATCGACAATGGCGCGCGTGATCTCGTCCTGAAGGGCAAAAATTCCCTGGAACTCCCGCTCAAATGTTTCCGACCACAACGTGAACCCTTCGCAGCATTCGGTCAGCTCAGCGGTCACACGGATACGGTTGCCGTCGCGGCGAATGCTGCCTTCAACTACATGATCGACGTTGAGCTTCCCTGCGACTTCGCTCAGCTCCGCGTCCCGATCTTTAAACCAGAATGAGGAACGCCGCGCTGCGACGCGCAGATTGTCGACCTTGGAAAGCGCCGTGATAATTTCCTCGGCGATGCCTTCACCCAGATAATCGCGATCCGGCCCCGTGCTCAGGTCTTTGAATGGTAAAACTGCTATCGATTTCTCCAATGAAACAGGCGATCCGACAACTTCGACCCGGTCTTCCGGTGCGCGATCGGGAGTGCGCACAATCCCGTATCGAGTAAAGTCGAAAAACCAGGAGAGCGTGAGCGCCGCGGGAAAACCGAGCACGATCAACACGACGATGAGACGGACCACCCAAATGGGAATGTCGAATATTGGAAGAACCTGGGCAATGCCTTGAGCCAGCGCCCAGCCGCCCACAACATACGCGACTGCCACGCTATACACTCTTCTTCGCTTCAGCTCGGCAAGAAACTTCTTGAGATTCACTATTTATCAGCCCCCGAAACTCGTATTTCGCGCACGATTGGCAACCAACAGATTTGACGGTTGACAGCAACAACGCCCGGCTAGTATCGATCTAAAATGAACTCAACGACAAACGACAGCGAAAAAATGGAAAGACAGATGTGGGAAGACATCAAGGCGAAGAATTGCAAGGCGGTGGAGGATAAAATCGCTGAGGGTTTTCAGTCGGTTCATCCGGATGGAGCGCGCGACCGGGCTAACGAGATATCCTTGATTAAAAACCTGAGCGTCGGCCAGGTAGAATTTAACGATTTTAGGTCGACCATGAGCGGCGATAATATCGTGGTTACCTATATGATTTCGGTGCAGGAGACGATCGATCTCGAGCGATTGCCAACAAAGCCGACTCCACGTCTGAGCGTGTGGAAAAAGGGAACGGACGGCTGGCAATGGATCTGCCACGCCAACCTCAACCCGATCCCTTAGAAATCATCTGCTTAGTACATGCGGGGATGACCCGTGGTCACGGGGACGCGATTAACTTTTGAAAACGCGGGTCGTTGCGAAGAGGGTCCCATTCCCAACGATATTTCAGATCGTTCACCGTGATGCTGTAATCGGCACTGTCCACTGCACCCGGTGTTTTGAGCAGACGCTCGATTAACGGAATGGCCAGATCATTCTCGCTCACGCGAGCATAGATGAGCGCCAAATAAGCGCTCATAAGCGGGCCATCGACGGCGTCCTTTGATTCCGGTTTCAGTTCGACAGCGCGTTTGCCTTCCGTGATCGCATCATCTTTCCGACCTATCAAGGCGTACAGCCAGCCGAGGATTGCGTGCCGATCGGCGCTCGCGGGGGCTTCTTTCAGCGCCGCTTCAAAGGCTGGCCTCACCGACTCAAATGTGATGTTCGCATTCGGACGATCGTCTAATGCGAGATAGGTGCAGCCTTCGAGGAATGCTTTCGGAGTCAATCCACCAGTCGTGTAAGAAACTTCATTAGCCGTCGAAGTTTGGAGAACCCTTTTGGCGGCAGAATAATCGCGACGCAGCATGGCGACGTCCCATCGAGCCGCGGTGACAATGCCATCGGGGTCGATACCAGCGGCAATTTGATCCACCACTAATTTCAGCGGTTGGGTGTCTCCTTTCCACCAGAAATCAACATACCCGCTTTGAATTTTTGCAACCAGCGAATCGGGTGCCAAGGCGCGCCACCGCTGTGCCCATCGCGCCGCATCCTTCCACCGGCGCATCGCGGTGTCGGTCTGTAGGAGCTCGCGGACTGTGTTCGGATTTTGCGGATCGAGCTTGGCAACTCTTTCGTATCCTTCGAGCGCTTCCTGCCACTTGCCCTGACGACGTCTGATCGCCGCGATAAGGCGGGGAATCTCTCCGTTGCTCGGAGAAAAGCGAGAAGCGATTTCGAACTGCTCCAAAGCGCGGTCGTAGTCCTGATCGACCCAGTAACTGTACTGGCCTAGCGCGAAATGCGCTTCTGCGAGATCAGGTTGCAAGCGAAGTGCAGTTTCCGCCTCGGCCCGTGCTCTCGCTTTCCAGCTGTCGGTGGGTTCGTAATAGTGGAAAATCGCAGCGCAAACGGACGCTAACTGCGCATGAGCAAGCGCAAAATTCGAATCGAGCTCGATTGCCTGCGTATAAAGCTGCTCGGCGGTCTTGTAATCCTCCAGCAGCGTGTCGGGATTTCGAGAGATTTGGTTCGCGCGCAGATAAAACACGTACGCATCGGCGTTTTGCGTCGGTTTCGTGGTAACCCGTGCTTTTTCCTCCTCGCTGAGCGTCGCCCTGAGCGTGTCGGCAATTTCGCTCGCTAATTCTCCCTGCAATCCCAGTGAATCAACCAGAGTGCGGTCGTACCGATTTGCCCAAATCTGCCGATTATTTCGCGTATCAATTAACTGCACATTCACCACTACACGATCGCCTTCTTTGCGGACACTGCCCTCGAGAATGTTCGCCACGCCAAGCTTCCTCCCGATGTGGCGCGCATTCTGAGCTACAGCGTCACGAAACGCCATCACCGAGGAACGACTGATGACTCTGAGGTCTCTAATCTTTGCCAGACTCGTCAGGATATCGTCCTGAATTCCGTCGGCGAAAAATGCGTTGTCTCTCTCCGGGCTGAAATTCTCGAACGGCAACACCGCGATGCTTTTTTCCTCAGGCAGGGAAGCTGCTGGCGGCGGTCGGAAATAAAACCAAATGCTTAGACCGGTGACAGTAGCGAAAAAGATAGCGGCGGCGATCGCGATATATACGCGTCGAAATCTTGATAGAGCACCGGTAGCCGCAGCTCTGGCAGCTTCTTCGGCACGCGCGTGCTGAATCACTTTCGGCGGTCCAGGATTCCCAAAGTCGTCTCCAAAGAAATTTACCAGGAAAATGGGGACGCCGTGCTTTACCGCGCATTCCCCAAGGTCATGCAAATATGGAGTCCAGCGTCGCGATTGGGCCAAATCCTCAGCGACCCTCTTGGACAAGAGGATGTGGCCGCCATCTCCGCAATCCATAACGCGCCGGGCAAGATTGATTCCACCTCCTGCAACGTTTGTTCGATCGTTCACGTCACGAACTTCATTGATCGGCCCGCTGTGAATGCCCATTCGAAGTTTCAATTGCGGATGTTCTTTTAGCTTTTTGCTGATTTCGATCGCGCATCGCAGAGGCGCTTCGGGGCTATCGAAAAAAACGAGCGCCATTCCATCGCCCACTGGAAGGCGGATCAGTTTTCCGGCGTCTTTGGCGATACGGACTTGCTTGGTATTGCGGACAATGTCAGTCAGCTGTTCCTGAAACTGGCGCTGCTCGTCGAGAAGCAGCGTCGAGTAACCGACCAGGTCCATAAACAGAACGTGGCCAATTTGTAATCGAACCGAAGCTTCAGATTCAGGGGGCATGGGTGTTGACCGGGTAGCTTCCGCGATTTTGCCGATTTCTGAAATGCTATCTGTGTGAAAGCGTAGTCATCAAGCTCACGAAACATCAAAGCGAGCCCCGACACTGCTGTCGATCTTGTGCTAAAATTGCCGGATGCCGTTTCAGCTTGAATCCAACTTCAAACCTCGGGGCGACCAGGGGCAAGCTATCGCAAAACTGTTGAAGTCTGTCCAGACCGGAAACCGCCATCAGACGCTCCTCGGGGTGACGGGCTCAGGGAAGACCTTCACCATCGCCAATGTTATTCAGGAACTGAATCGGCCAACGCTGGTCATTTCGCACAACAAAACCCTGGCTGCGCAACTTTACTCCGAATTCAAGCAATTCTTCCCGCGTAACGCAGTCGAGTATTTCGTCAGCTACTTCGATTATTATCAGCCGGAGGCGTACATCCCGCGGTCCGACACGTACATCGAGAAGGATTCCTCGATCAATGAGGAGATCGAGCGGCTGCGACTCTCGACTGCCAGTGCGCTGCTTTCGCGACGCGATGTGATCGTGGTGGCAAGCGTATCCTGCATCTACGGAATCACGTCGCCGGAAGATTACGAACAGATGTTGCTCACCGTGAAACGCGGCCAGCACGTCACTCGCGAAGCTGTGCTCGGTCGTTTAATCGACATGCTTTACGAGCGCAACGACATCAATTTCGGACGCGGCAGGTTCCGTGTGCGCGGCGACGTAGTCGAGGTTTATCCTGCGAGTGCGGATGAGGAAGGAATCCGACTCGAATTTTTCGGTGACGAAATAGATGCAATCCGGCGGTTCGATCCGCTGACAGGTCACACACACGAATTGCTCAACGTCATCACATTTTTTCCGGCGAAACAGTTCGTCACGCCGGCGGACAAGCTGAATCGCGCGCTGCGCACCATTCGCGAAGAGCTCGAGCAGCGCATCGTCGAACTCGAGTCGCAAAACAAATTGCTCGAGGCGCAACGCCTGCGCATGCGCACGGAGTACGATTTGGAGATGTTGCAGGAAATGGGTTTCTGCAACGGGATTGAAAACTATTCGCGCCATTTGTCCGGGCGCGCTCCCGGCTCGAGGCCTTACACGATCATCAATTTTTTTCCGGACGATTTCCTTACCGTCATCGATGAATCGCACGCCACGATCCCGCAGATCGGCGGGATGTACGAAGGCGACCGCTCGCGCAAAACCGTGCTCGTGAATTACGGGTTCCGTTTGCCGAGCGCGCTCGACAATCGCCCGCTCAATTTCGATGAATTCATGAAGTTGACGAACCAGACGATCTATGTGAGCGCGACGCCGGCGGAATTCGAAATTCAAAACAGCATCGTGGGTAGCAGAGGCTACATCCCGCATCGGCGACAACGGATCGGGGAGGAAGAACTGGTTCCGTTCGTACTGCCTGGCGAACCCGTATCGAAGGTCTCGGACCGCGGACGTCGATTGACCGCCGCTCAGAGAATGCCGCTAGGAGGCACGGTGCGTCTCTCAGCTACGGATGAGCCGCCGGAAAAATTTGATGTGCACACGCCGGGCGCGCCGCTCGTGGTCGAGCAAATCATTCGGCCCACAGGGCTTCTCGATCCGAAAATCACCGTCAAGCCGCTCAAGAATCAGATCGACGAGACCATCGAATTGTGCCGTCAGCGCGTTGAAAAAAGCGAGCGGGTTTTGGTGACGACGCTGACCAAGCGAACCGCGGAAGATCTCGCTGACTATCTGCGCGATGTGGGATTAAAGGTGCGCTATCTGCATAGCGATATCGACACAATCGAGCGGGTGGAAATTTTGCGCGGATTGCGCGCGGCGGATTTTGACATTCTCGTCGGCATCAATCTCCTTCGCGAAGGGCTTGATCTGCCCGAGGTTTCGCTCGTCTGCATCTTGGATGCGGACAAGGAAGGATTTTTGCGCAGTCAGACTTCGCTCATCCAGACCGCAGGTCGCGCGGCACGCCACATTAACGGTGAAGTTGTGCTCTTCGCCGACACAATTACGCAAAGCATGGAAGCGCTGATGTCGATTTCGGAATATCGGCGCGCGAAGCAGATGGAATACAACGAAAAACACGGGATCACGCCGCAAACGGTCAGGCGCGCGGTGCAGGAGAGTTTGCATACGATTTTGCGCGGACGCGAACTCGAGTCCTCGGTTATCCGCGAAGCTGGCGGCGATTTCAATCTGACTGAACTGCTGCGGGAATTGGAGCAGGAAATGCAGGAGGCTTCCGCAAATCTCGAATTCGAGCGCGCGGCGCTTTTGCGCGACCAGATCATGGAAGTGAGAAGCGGCACGGGGATCGACAAAATCGAGCCGAAGCGTCGGCCTATTAGATACTCTCGCAACGCCGGCCGGCGTCGCTCGCGCGTGTAGGGGGAAAAGCGATTGGTAGGGCGGGCAGTGCTCTGCACGCCGTTTACGATAGCGGCGCACGGAGTGACACGCCCTACCACATGCGTTGCACGCTTCACAATCTTGTAATCGATTCAACGCCATGCGATGAAATCGCCGATGCCGAAGGCCAAGACCAAATCGGAAACCGAGAACATCCATGGCGTCCTCGGCTCGGATGAGGCTGAGGTGAAACGTGTGGCCGCAGAGCTGGCGCAGAAACTGGCGCCTGAGGACGCCGGCGATTTTGGCTTGGAAGTGATCGATGGCGTCGCAGATAATGCCGATCAAGCTGCCGCGCGAATTCGCTCGACTATCGAGGCGCTGGAAACTTTGCCTTTCTTCGGCAGCACGAAAGTGGTTTGGCTGAAAAACGCGAACTTCCTCGGCGACGACCCAAAGGCGCGCTCAGCGGGAGTGCAAGCTGCGCTGGAAGAATTGTCCGCGCTGGTCGATAGCGGTGTTGGTTCTGGAGTCACGCTTTTGATCAGCGCCACGGAAGTGGACAAGCGACGCTCGTTTTACAAGACGTTAACCAAACGCGCGGATTTGCAGGTTTTCGATCGGCTCGATTCGGGACGTGCCGGATGGGAAGAAGAAGCAACTGAAATCGTTCGGCGACGCGCAGATAAGCGAAAACTCGAATTCAATAGTGATGCGCTTGAACTGTTCGTTTTGCTAACCGGCGGCGACACGCGTCAAATCGAGAACGAACTCGAAAAGATTGACACTTTCCTCGGCAAAGATCGCGCTGTGCGTGTCGAGCTTGTTCGCGAGTTGGTGCCGCTTTCGCGCGTAGGAGTGATTTTCGAGTTAAGCAACGCACTGGCCGAGCGCGATCTGGAACTGGCGCTGACGCTGGCGCGCCGTTTGTTGGAGGAAGGCGAAAGCGCCATCGGCATTTTGCTGGCGGCGATCGTCCCGACCATCCGTAATCTGTTGCTCGCAAAAGATCTGATGGAGCAGCATGGGATTCGGCGTCCGCATTCGCCGTTTCAATTCATTGCCGCCATGAACCGGTTGCCTGCAAAAGCAACCGAGCATTTGCCTCGTAAGAAAGACGGCTCAATTAACGCTTACGGTTTGGCTATCGCCGCGCAGCACGCGCATCAGTTCGAGACTAATCAATTGATTGAAGTAATGCGCGCCTGTCTCGATGCAAACGTAAAACTCGTGACCACGCAACTCGATCACGAGCTGATCTTGACGGAAGTTGTCGTGAAATTGCTGGGGCGAGAAAGGTAGGGACGATTGACCTCAATCGTCCAAAGACGCTTCGGTAAACCGCCTCTACCATTACACCGCGCCTTCAACCTGCCTGCGCGCAACCGGTCCGATGTAAGGAATGTCCCATCGGACGCCGGTGAACGCTTTCACTGTGGCAACGATCCAGACGACGAGAAACGCGATATGAATCAGTGCCTGAATGATTCCCCAAAAAAACACCAGAATTCCCCCAATCGCCGGAATCGACCACAGGATCAGAAAGAGGATCTTTGAGATGATGTTGAACAAAAGCCAGGCGCCTCCGAAGATGATCGACTGCATCGCGTAGAAGCGCACGAAACCGTCGTGTTTCTCCAGAATGTAAAAGATGATGCCGCCAATCAGCGGGATGCAGGCGAGTGCGGCAGCGACGTTCGAAGGTAAACCAGTCGACGTAGGTTTTGGGCCGAGCTCCGGGCCGGGAGCTGACGGAGGCGGAGGTGGAGTAGGCTCTTGGTCGGGCATGACCTACATACACCGAATGCAAAATGGCTTGTCAAGCAATCTTGCTTTTGCGGCGCTTTTTCGCTTTCGCTCTGTGTTCAAGCGCAATATTATGCGCTCCTAATCACTACATCCATGACCAAAAGTTCCCCTCCCCCTGTTGAGCGCGCCTTTACGCTGATCGAGTTGCTCGTGGTAATCGCGACCATCAGTATCCTGGCCGCATTCCTTGTTCCAGCCGTCAATAGCGCTCTTGAACGCGCGAAAGTGACAAAGGACTTGAGCAACCTGCGCCAAATCGGGGCCGCCACACAGATGTACATGAACGACAACAACGGCGTTCTTTTTTCGACAACCGGCTCGTGGATGTCGCAGTTGTATAATGCTGACAATCCCGCTGCTTCTAAGTACATCTCTTCATGGAATGTCTTCATATCTCCATTCGACAAGCCGGTTAGTCCCAGAACGGTTTCAAGCAAGAGTGCGACCTCTGCACTTAGCTATGGAATCAATGGGACCGCAGGTGTCGTCGGCATATCTGCCGACAGAATTTCGAAGCCGACCACCTTTATAGTTTTCGCCCCCGCCCAGGCATTTGGAACCAAGGTGACTTTTCAGGGTATCGCCAACACCACAAGCCAGGCGAACCTCGTTGCCAGCTCGAACGTCACGGTTAAAGGAATCGGTGGTGGCCAGGCAACCAGTGTGCCCGGAGGTAACGCAACAGGCGGCACAAACAACAACCGCGCAAAAATTAACGCGCTGTGCGCGGACTGGCACGTTGAAAACATGCTTTGGAGCAGCGGAACGGGCCCGGCGTTTACTAACATCTCAGATCCGGGGAATGACCCGGACGCGCCGTTCCGTTGGTCTCCTTAGCCTGGTTCATGAAGCGCCGTGGAAATTCGTAGCGGTGTAGGTCGCTACCCGGCGCTGGTCAACGCGGGTTTGCTCGACGAGGTCGGGACATACGTGCGCAAGCATTTGGCGCATGAAACGTGCGCCATTGTTTCCGACAGTAACGTCGCGCCACTGTTCGCTGAGCGGGTGAAAAAAAGCCTGGCATCAGCGGGCGTTCGCCAGACGCTGATCACGATTCCGGCAGGAGAACAATCCAAAACACTGAAGCAAGCCACTGCGATTTGCGATCAGATGGTCGCGGCGGGACTGGACCGACAATCGTTCGTCGTCGGTCTCGGCGGCGGGATGATTGGCGATATTTCGGGATTCGTGGCGGCGATTTACCACCGCGGAATTCTGCATGTCCAGATTCCAACCACGCTGCTCGCGATGGTGGACAGCTCGATTGGCGGGAAAACGGGAGTGGACACGCGTGCCGGCAAAAATTTAATCGGCGTTTTTCATCAGCCCGCGCTCGTGATTGATGATCTCAACGTTTTGAAAACACTGCCGCGGCGCCAATTTAACCAAGGCTTTGCCGAGATCATCAAACACGCTGTCATCGCCGATCCAAAAATGTTCCGAACACTGCAGTCGTGGAAGGCAGGCGCAGCGCCTGCCCTACAACGGCTCATCAAGCGCAATGTCCAGATCAAATCCAGCATCGTCGCGAAAGACGAGCGTGACCGGACGGGCCAGCGCGCGCTTCTGAATTTCGGCCATACAGTTGGCCACGCGATCGAACGGGCCGGAAATTACCGGAAATTTCTCCATGGAGAAGCAGTGAGCCTGGGAATTGTCGCCGCGTGCGCGATCTCGGTGAAAAGAGCCGGGCTGCCGGCAGATCAGCGCGCCACGATCGTTGATCTCCTCGCCCGATTCCGGCTGCCCACGCGTCTGCCGCCGAAGTTTTCGCGTAAGAAGATTCTCGAGGCAGTAAAGTTCGATAAGAAATTCGAAAGCGGGCAAGTGCGGTTTGTTGTAACGCCACACATCGGCGCTGCACACGTCGCGGATGACGTGACTCTCAACGATATCCGCGAAGCTGTGGAACAACTGTAGGGCGTTTCTGTGAAACGCCAAGGCGTCTGACACAGACGCCCTACAACGCACGCGCTTTGGAATAATAATCGACTAAGCCATCCGCCACGCTGTCGGCGTATTCGCGGAAGATGCTTTTGCGTTCAACCCCGTTGATGTTGCGCATTCCTTCGTAATCGCCGGCCTGAATGCGAGCGAACACGTCTTTGCTATTCATGACGTACGGTTCGCAATATACGACCGGACATCGGTAAAGCCGCGTGGCCAGCAAATTGCGCGCATACAC
Source organism: Verrucomicrobiota bacterium (assembly GCA_003219465.1). GTDB lineage: Bacteria > Verrucomicrobiota > Verrucomicrobiia > Chthoniobacterales > UBA10450 > Udaeobacter. The sequence continues at coordinate 16,192 of QHOX01000043.1, forward strand.
ATAACCGCTGGTACCGACTTTGGTCGTGGTGTTAGTGGTCGGATACGCGTATGGCGGCAGGCCAGTCTCGCGCGCCATTGCCAAAGCAATCGTATCCGCCAGCGGCAACTCCTCGTCGTACGCGCGACTTAGAAGCCGCCGGATCATTTCGAAACGTTCATCATCGAATTCCAGCTCCTCAGCCAAGTACGATCCGTTCACGAGCAGGTGAAGATGATTGATGTCCGTCAAGCTCGGGCTGTTTGGATCGCCCCAGCCTTCAGCGTTGAAATGCAAACAAAGCACAAGGTCAGGATGCAGTTTGAAATTCACCAGCGCTGCGCGCCGCCGAATCTCGCTATAGCGGTAAAACAACATTTCGCTTTGCCAACGAATGGTCTGCTCTTTCGCCGGATCAGTTGGATCAAGAACATCGGGGCGCGGCTGTGGCACCCCATTCTTAATGAGAATCTTTCTGGCGAGCTCGCGAAAATCATCGGGACGCTTAACCGTGGTCGGCTTATCGCCATTTCGGACAAATGAGACTTTTGCTCCGAGCTCGCGCAATCGCGTCGCCAACAATCGCGCCACGCGCAACGCCAGATCACCCTCTTGAACAGGCTTGCTGTCGCCGACCTTAAACCAACGTTCCTCCATCTTCGCCCATTTCCCGCCGAGATGCCCCGGGTCGAGCGCGATTTTCAAACCCGAGAGCGGCTTGTCTCGTCGCACCGGTGGTAAAGATTTCGCCGGTCGCCAAAGTCGCGGCACCAGTTTCCGCTCTTCCGTGCCAGCGGCAAACCGCAAAGTGAAAAATTTCTGCGCATCGCGATTCATGAGGATCCGCGCGGTGTTGTCGTTTACTTCGATTAAATCAGGCGGGAACCCGTGAGTGCAGTAAACGCCATTGATCAGGTGTGCGAACTCGTCGTGCGTGATTGTCTGCTGGTAATGTTCGAGCACATCCCATCGCGGCTTGTTCCCGAGGACGCTGATGTTCTCCGTGGCCTGAACAGTTGTTGCAAAGATCGCCGCGAATACGAACGAACAAGCTGGAATGACCCGCCTTCGCCATTCTACGGCGTGGCAGACGAATGGCTTCGCGACGGTAAATCGTTGAACGCTTAAATCGTTGAATCGCAAATCCGATGTAGCTATGTAACGATTCAACGAATCACGCCTCTCATGTTAACGGTTCTTTTTCTTGGCGATATTGTTGGCCAGCTAGGCCGAGCTGCGGTTATAACCCGATTGCCGGAGCTGAAAGCGAAATACGCGTTGGACTTTGTAGTCGTCAACGGCGAGAACGCTGCGGGCGGCCGCGGGATAACGGGCAAAATCACCATCGATCTTTTGCGCGCCGGCGTCTCGGTTATCACAAGCGGCGACCATATCTGGGACCAGAAAGAGATTCTTTCGTTCATCGATACTGAACCCCGTTTGTTGCGCCCCGTGAACTATCCTGATGGCGCGCCGGGTAGCGGATCGATCATTCTTGAAACGGCTAAGGGAAAGGTCGGCGTCATCAATGTTCAGGGGCGCACGTTCATGCAGCCGATTTTGGACAACCCATTTCGTGCTGTCGAAGCAGCAGTCACGAAGATGCGCGGCGAAACCGCGAACATCATCGTCGATGCGCATGGCGAAACCACGAGCGAAAAAATTGCGCTGGGCCGATTTCTCGACGGCAAAGTGTCCGCTGTCATCGGCACCCATACTCACGTTCAGACAGCCGACGAGCAAATCTTCCCCCGCGGCACTGCTTTCTTATGCGACGCCGGAATGTGCGGACCTGTAAATTCCATCCTGGGACGCACCGTCGAGCCGATCATGAATCGGTTTATCTCGAATCTGCCGTCATCGTTTCCCGTAGCCGGCGGCGAAGTACGCTTGCGCGGCGCCCTCGTTGAAATTGATGAGACGACCGGCCGTGCGGTGAGTATTACGCGGGTCGATGAGCCCGGGCCCAGTGCCTCGGCAACAGCAGAGCCGGAGCCGAAGGTCGACCTCAAACAGGCACCGTCACCGGAACAGACTTGAAACTGTTGAACTTACAGCCAACTATTCACCTCTTTAGGTTCGAATTGTCTAAAGAGTATCAACGTCTAAAACAAATCTATGAATAGATCCTTTGCTTTTATTTTGGTCGCGGCTTTGACCCTCTGTGCTTCACAGGTATGCCAGGCAGCGGAAAAAAAGAATCCCGAAGCGAACCGACTGGCGCGCGATGGCGTTGAGGCCGCCAAAAACCAGGATTTCGACAAAGCGGTTGACCTCCTTAAGAAAGCCACCGCAATGGACAAAAAATATGGCGACGAGCTCTCGGCGGTTTATCAGCAACGCGCATATGCAGCTGCAAACGACCAGAGATATGGTGATGCAATCAACGACTACAACGAAGCGCTTAAACTCACTCCGCAAAACGCGGCGCGCATCCATGAGCAACGTGCAGCGGTCGAAATGAAGATACAGGATTACGATAAAGCTCTCGCTGACTACTCTGAGCTTATCAAACAAAAGCCGGACGAGATTAAATACATCAGTTACCGCGCGTACATCTACGAGCTAAAAAACGATCTTCAAAATTCGATGGCCGACAACGAAAAGATTTTGAAGCTGGACGCTAATAATCAGGACGCAAAGGCGCGCAAGCAACGGCTCGAACAGAAGATTGCCGAAAGGACGCCGCTGACCCCGCCACCGCGATCGCCCACGCCTTCGCCTACCCACTCACCAGCAAAGAAAAAGAAGCCCTAAAATCGGCCCCGTTTTGGAGGGCGGCACTGCTGCGTCCGCTTTTCGTGCCCCTCGCGATTACGCCCCGCTCAGTGCACCAGCTTCTTCGCTTTCCTCGACCCCTTTCGGCGCCGTGAATTTTCGTTTCCGGCGGTTCGCCGGCAAAGGCGCCAGCGTCATGGTGATATTGCGGCCGGCGATCTTCGGGTCGGTTTCCACCTGCGACATGCTGGAAAGATCGTCGCGCACTTTCTCCACCAGCTGAGTCCCAAGCTCCTGGTGCGCCATTTCGCGGCCGCGAAATTGCAGCTGAACACGCACCTTGTTTCCTCGGTCGAGGAATTCTTCGGCGTGCCGGACTTTCGTCAGATAATCGTGCTCGTCGATGTTAACGCGGAACTTAATTTCCTTCAGTTTCGAACTGCCCGGCTTTTTATCTTTCGAGTGTTTGGAAATGTCGTATCGGAACTTTCCAAAATCGACGATCTTGCACACCGGCGGACTGGCCGCGGGCGCGATTTCGACCAAATCAAGGCCGAGAGTTTGAGCTTTGCGCAAGGCGTCGTTTAAACGCATGACGCCGAGCTGTTCGCCGGTGGAAGCCAGAATGACCCGGACTTCGCGAGCGCGAATCCGACCGTTTACACGAATTTGTGGTTGCAGATTAGATCAATCTCCTCAACGGCAGAGCGGGAGTGGGCCGCGCCGCCGTGTTCCATTTATCGCAATTTCCGGCGTCAGCCTTCGCAAACACCAGGCCACTCATTCTTCGCCACGGCTGCGATTCACCGCCACGAAGTGCCTGCGTTAAGGTCGCAAGCCGAAGAGAAGTTGTAGGCAACAATTTCGCGCTGGCAAGGTCAATCTCGTGACGATTAGGTGTCGATCTCCGGGAAATCACTTTTTGGGCGGGTCACCAAAGTGCGCTTTGTGCGCCGCGTACGCAGCGGCATCGTCTAGCATTGAGTCCAGCGTGGCTGCCAATGGCTCGAGTTTGATCACTCCGGAAAAAATGGCGCGATCGCCGATCTCAGTGTCAATCACGAACGCGGGTCGTTGCGTGATCTGTAAAGCGCGGAATTCGGCCGTCGATGCTCTGACGCGCTTCTCAACCGCCGGCGATTTCGCGCGCTCGATCAATTTGCCGGCTTCGATGCCGGCAGCTTCCGCCCCGATTTCAGTCGCCATATTCCAATCAGCGATGTTTTTTCCTTCGCGCAGCGCGGCGCGAGCAATCGCGAGCCGGACACGATCGTCGGTAAAACCAAA
>QHOX01000205.1 GCA_003219465.1 Verrucomicrobiota bacterium
CCCGTTCGTAATCTTTGAAAATCTGAGAACGCGACAGATGTAGCATCAATTCCTGGTCAGAGGATCGGGCTGAACCCGCTTGCGTCATTGCGCGCTTCGAAGTCGCAGAAGGCGCGCTCCGTCCACGGCCGGTGTGGATCAGGCCGCTTGTTTTTGAACGCTTCATTGGCCTCAATTATTTTTCGACACCAGGCCGTCCTGGGATTGCGGTTTCGACAGCGGCAGCACTCTCTCCTTTAGCGACACTCTTGCGCGCTGTTAAACTAGCGGCGGTCATATCCAGGCGTTCGTAATCCGAGCTACGTTGGCAGCCCTCGGCACGCCGCATGCGATTAGGGCTTTGGTCGTCTCTTTTACAGTTAGGAGGTACTTGCGCACGATAGGATGAATTGCATACGCGACTTCAGCATCTCGCATTATTTCGCGGAATTGGATTAGGTGCATGTACGATTAACCTTGTAGCGGAATGCCTTCAGCGTGCCTCGCGCCGGAGCGTTTGTGGCGTCTTCCTTCCGATCATCACAGGGTAACGGTTGAAGTTGTCCTGGATTTCCCCCCTCGTTTTCCCAACGTCGCTGTGCGGCAGAATCGCTTTCTTCGCTCTGTGAACTTGCGAAAGTCAGGGGATGCATGATCACAATCAATGAAGCGGCTCAGCGCCCGTTGTCCCGATGAAGTCGTGGTACGATGAATAAGTCGCCAGAGGTCAGCTGCCGCCGAACATCCGGTCTCCGCGTGCGGGCCGCAGCGCGAAACTTCCTGAAAAGCGCCGCACGACCTTTTGAAGTTTTATATTGCGCGTAGTAGAGCGCGCAGTTCTGAGTCAATGTTGGTTCCATATGTTAATTCTCCGTTTATTTGCGCTGGCGGCGGATTGACGCGGGCGCTGATGTCTGAGCACTTCGTATCGAGGCGCGTTATGTAAGCATCCACGAACGCCACGAAACCTATCCCTGAGACCGCTCTGTGGCTCGACAAATCCTCGAGCAATTTTTTAAGCTCATCTTTATGAGCAGCGATAGCATTCATGCTACTGTTTTGTGTGCAGAGAGAAGGGGCCGCACACCTGCGCGATCGATTGACGCTGCGATTATTAAGGACCCAAAATACGGCCGCGACTATTCATTAGCTAATGGTATTTATCGACCACGCATTCATATCGTGCCTGCGTTCCCAGACGACTAATTGAAGAATGAGTTTTTTTGCGTGGCTTTGCGCGCTTTTGGAAAACGTGATTCTACAAGCGCAAAAACCATCAGATCGAAAATGCGTTGTCTTGTATCGAAAGTTGCGCCGAGCGTAGAAAAATGCCGTGAAATGACGGGGCGCTTAGTCCGTGCGACCACTTAAAAGCACAACCTCTGATTGCATCGATTTGGTTGCAAATAACTGCACGGGACAAATTATCGCTCGCGCTTCTCCGAGCACGTCTCTTATTGAGCGGCGGATCGGTGGCGGTTCTATGGCTTGAAATACTTGGCGGCCAGTGATTGCGCGCCGGCGCCTAATACTTTGGCCGCTGCTTTGCTACTCAGCAGTTTTCGCAACAAAGATTTCGATTCGTTTTTCTCTTGCTTCGACACATCGGCTTGATTGATCGCGGCGATCACTTTTTCCAGGGCGTCCGTCATCATCTGTTGTTGGGGAGTGCTTTTTGCGATCGGCGCTTGTTCTCGTCTAGGAACGGTGGTTCGCCGCCTTTCGTCGATAGAAATCTGGATGGGCGGCGCGACGCCGGCTTCGAGGACTTTGACCCCGAAGTCGTTTATCTTGGCAAAGCCGGACAGCTGGCCCATACCGCTCTTATCTTCAAGAGGGGTCCAGTCAATGAGGCCATACTCTGAGAGTTGCGCCACGGCGCGCAACCAGTCGCGGTGACTGATACCTCCCGGCGGTGGGACCGCCTCCTCGAGACGGCCGAAAGGGATGGAGCCTTCGTTTCGACGTTCGTAGAGAAGCTGCAGCAAGCGCCCCCTGACAACAGAATCCTTCATGAACGTTCCAATATGCGCTGCTTCTCGCGCACCAACAACGCTCTACCTCGTAAACGTAAGCGTGCAACCATCGTGTGAAATGTGCACAGCGGTTGGCATGTCAGGACTTTCTCTGACCAACTGCATCCATGCCCGACCGATTACGTCCCGCTACTGGCGAACAAAATCCGCGAACGAAGAGAGGAAAGAAACGCGGGAGGCTGGCTGCGCCATTACTTGTAAAATGCTGCCGTCGCTTCGTGCAGTGTCGCTCGTTGTTTGGTCACGCCAGGCGCAATTGCGCCAGTGAGGCGTATGAGCCGCCACTCAGGTTCGGAATGATCGTAAGTTCCAAAGCAGCCACGCCTTCCAACTCGACTTGATATTCCTCGAACTCCTCAGTGGCTCCCGATGGGTTGAAATGATACTGCTGGCGCACGACATCGCGCCATGAACTTTCTGCCGTTGGCGACCAGCGCAGGACGAACTCCTGCGTGCGCGCCTCGTTCTCCTCTCGAAACAGCAGGCGGATGCGCCTGAGCCGCTGCGGCGCTTCGAAGAGAAGACGGATCGTCTGTTCTCCTGGGCTTTCCGCGCGCCATCCTGTTGCGCCAATAGTCAACAGCGCTGATTCGATCGGGTGCGCCGCGTCTTCCGATGTGACTTCGACTCGCGCCACGGCTTCTAAGTCGAGCCAGCCGGTATTCGCTGGCGGGCTTTCACGCTGCTGCTGAAAGCCAATTCGTTTCCGCATTGGTTTTATCCTTTAGATCATAGCACTTCGTCCAAGCTTCGCCGATCAAACATCTCTCCACATTTTACACACATCGCGAAGTGCTCTTTTTCTTCAGGCGCAAGGTGTTCGTATTCGTCGGCTGTCATCATTCACTCACAGTTTCCGAGCCGTTGAAAAAAACAATTTTTCTCACTGAACGTGCGCAAGACGCGCCTTCGCTGTTCCACCAACGGGGCAGAACCGGAAGGCGCGAATGGAAAGAAACGAGTTTAACTCTCGTGCCTCTTAATCCTGATCGAGAATCACGCGATCAACCATGATGTTGTCGCCCGTTCCAACGTAGTGGACCTGCACCGGGATACCCACTTTAACTCTCGTTCTCACGGTATCTTCATCCAGGGTCTTGCCACTCCGCGTCACATAAGTGACCGTTTTGCCGAAGTGATAAGTCCGCGGACCGCTGGTTTCCTTGAGCACAATCGAGCTGCCCGGAGTGTACTCCGTGATCGTGCCGCTGCCTTGAGTGGTCGTGGTCGTTGTCGTGGTCTCCGAGACCTGCGCCCATGCGAACGGGGCCGCGACTGCCAAAGCTATGCTGAGCAGTATTTTTTTCATTGTATTACTCATTCCTTTTGGTTTTTGCATTTAGTCAGGGCAAACGCTCATGCCAACCAGCTTCCCTCGATGCCGGAAAGCGCTCCCCGGCTTTGTATTTTGTAATCGAGCACCGACCCTCATCCGGTTGCAAAAAACCCTCATTCGGTCGGGAGCTGTTCGCATTCGTGTCATTAGTGACATCGAATTAGTACCAAAAGGCCAAGTGCAGCTAAGAGCACGAAGGCCGCGTTGATCTGCCAACGTCGCATAGACGCGATTGTGACAGAAGGCTGATTAATTTGTCCAGAGACCTACTCGCTATCGGGAGTTCACAGTTTTCGATCCGTGACAAACGGCAATACGGGATCAAACAGTGATGCCATTAGAAACGTTCGTCGCGCGTCAGCCGCCGGTGAACATCCGGCGCTTGCTTGCGTGCCTCGGCGCGAAATCTTTGGAAAAGCGTGGCGCGCCGTTCTGAAGTTGTATGTTGAGCGTAGTAAAACGCGCAGTTTTGAGTCAATGTTGGTTCCAAATGTTAGTCCTCCGTCTATTTGTGCTGGCGGCGGATTGACGCGGGCGCTGATGTCTGGACAATTTGTGTCGAGGCGCGCGATATACGCGTCCACCAACGCCACGAAAGTTATCCCAGAGACCACTCTGTCGCTCGACAAATCCTCGAGCAATTTTTCAAGCTCATCTTTATGAGCGGCGATAGCACTCATGATGCGGTTTTGTGTGCAGAGAAAAGGGGCCGCACACCTGCACGATCGATTGACGCTGCGCTATTAGTCGCACTATACACCCGCGACTGCGATTACCTAATAACTAATGCAGTTTCTTTTAAGGCATTACCTTTCAGTCAGGAACGTTTGCCGACGCTGGCAAATTTTATTCGCAAATCGCCGCTCACACTAATGCCGGTCCGGCTCGGAACCTTCTATGTCGCTCATCCCATTCGCTCCATTGAAACTCGTTTGTTGCCCACGCTCACTCGCCGCTACCCTCGGAGGTTTACCTTGATCACTCGCACGGCCCCGTGTTTGCGCCAGCCACCTAGCTGCGTCGCCGTCTACCCGCGCGATGAAACTTGTTCGCTTCCCACCTCACTCGCCGCTACCCATCGCGGCTTTGCCTTCTATGCCTCCCACGAAGTAGCGTCGGCGAAGGCGGGTCGCTGATCCCATCAGCTCCATTCAGCTTTTTCGCAGACGACACGGCTGCCTCCACAGCTTCTTGTAGGCGACACGCCTGCCGCTACGCGCCTTCGCTTGAGCTATGGCGTGGCAAGCAGCTGGTCAGCTCATGCATCGTAAGCGGCTTATGATGGACGAAAGGACGGGAGAAATGGGGTCGCGAATCCGAGCGCCACTGGTTATCCGCTATCCATTAAGAATGGCCCACTCCGGCACATCATCCCCCGCTACGATCAAGACTAGACGCCTGTCGCCACCTAGCTCCGGCGGAAACGAGAGCGGCCGTATTTCGATTCCGTGGTCTGCGCAGTTACACAGAACACACTTGCAGGCATGAGCCCAGTTTCGCCCGGCCTCAAGATCAATGAATCCAAAGTGGATCTCGCGGTCGACGGTAAATGGTTGACGATCGAGAGATAGAATGTCACCGGGAGCAAAGCACCGGTCAGCGATGTAGGCTGCCGCCGTACGCTCAAAGCCACGGGGAACCGCAGCCAGGATTGCGGCTCGCGCCTGGTCAACGTTCACCTATGCAATGGCTTTCGGGCTCTCCCTTTGGATAAGGCCGTACGCACGACTTTCGTAAGACTGTTGCGTTCGCCCTCAATCGACTCCGCGATAACTTGACGGAACGATCTCGATTTGAGCTGCTTCGCCAACTGGAGGGCAAACTTCTCCACTTGCTCCGGCGGCGGATCCGGCAGGATTTGCCAGGGA
>QHOX01000044.1 GCA_003219465.1 Verrucomicrobiota bacterium
ACTGTGAAAAGCGCGAACAGGTCGAGCACGGCCTGTCGCCATTTCGGCCGATGGCTGGCGAACCGCCACAGCGACCAAACAACCAGGCCCGCAAAGCAAATTGCGAATTCAAGGTGCGCGAGAAAACCGAGCACCGCCGCGCTCCAAAAGACAACCGTCCAAGTCAGCGACCGTTTTTCTTCGAATTGTTGCAGAGCGTACCAGGCTAAGAGCGCAAAAAAAATGGCCAACGAATAACCGCGGGCCTCCGTACCGAAATGGATTAACAAGTACGACCAGGACGTGAGGATCACCGCGATGCATCCCTCAAGCCGGGATTGACGTAAACCGATCAACCCAGCCAACACGATCGTTCCAATTGAGGCCAACACGGAAGGCAGGCGGTACACTAGGGCAGAGGCGTTTTGGCCAACAAGCCACATCCACAACGAACAGAGATGATGATTGTTCGAATGTTTGATATTAATAAACACGTCTTCGAACGAGTGGACGCGTTCGCGAAGTAGTTCGAGTGTCCAGATCTCGTCGAACCACAAATCGTTTTGCGCAGCAAACACACGCACTACAGCGCCAACGGCAAAGGAACCGACTGCCATCCACAGCATGAGTGCATGAAGCGGCGAGCGCTGCGTCGCACCTCGTATTTTCACACGGATTGCTGTGGCCTTTTCGCCGCGTCATTGCGGAGCCGGCGCTTTTAGTCGCCTTCGCCGAATCTGACCACATCGCGAACAAGATCGCGCAGATGCGCCTCCGCTTCGGCTGCGGAGAGCGGTTCGCTGCTGATAAATATCGTCTCGATGACCTGCTGTCCCAAATGCCGGCGTCCTTCTATCACCGAGCGAAGACGTTCGGCTCGCGTCCATTCAGAACGGTTTCCGAACATTCCAAGCGACCTTGCACTGTCGGGTGATGTGGGTGTGCCCGAAGCGCGATCTTCGGATAGGCAATAAAATGCATGCGCTATCTGCGGTGCGGAACCTTCGAACGCGCGTTGGAATTCGAAATGACGAAACGGCAATTCAAACGAACCGCTCACCGGATAACTGCGCACGCCATCATCCGCCACCTGAGTCCAGCCGCTTGCGGGCAAACACACATCCGGCCGATGCAGGTTTGCCAGAAGCGCACTGTTTTTGCCTGGGTTCCAGCGAAAGACGAACAGAGAACAGGAAATTGCGTTGGGCGCACGAATCGTTTCCGAGTTCCCCTCCGAACTGATGGTCCACGCCGCTGCCTCGCCATGATCGAAGCGAAGGACGGCGCGAATTTCCTCGTCAATTTTTAGCTTACGAAAGTTGGGGGCTTGCTCCGGCCACCGAACGCTCCACCGCACGCCACTGATGAGGTTGCGTTCGTGTAAGCGATACCAGCTTGCTGTTCCAATCTCCACAAACAAAAGCCAGCAAATGGCCGCGGCAGTGTACGACAGAGGAATTGCCGATTGCCGACTGCCAATTGCCGATTGTGGGCCATCACGTTTCTCGGATTTCGGATTTCGGGTTTCGGATTTCCCAAGAAGATAGGCGACGCCCATGGCAGCCACAAAAACGAGTGCGATGATGCTGTAGCCGGCAATGTCGTGCCAGCGACCAACCTCGGAGAGATTTTCCGTCGCGGCAATGTCGACCAGAAAAACTGCGCGGACAAAATTAGCCAACAACGCGATGGCAACAGCGCACACAGCGAGCGCCACGCGTCGCGATACCGAGAGTCGTTTCAATTCGCCGAAGAGCAGGCCGATCATGAGCGACGTCTGCAACGAACGAATGCCGCTGCACGCCTCGTTTACGCCGACAAGCCCGTTGCTGACGCGGATCAAATTGCCCTCAACCTCCGCGGGAGTTCCGAGTAACATCGAGGCTTCGGCGGCGACGCGCGCCACAACGCGCATGAGGCCCTGGATCACTGGAGTTTCCAGTGACGTAGGCCAGGGAACCGCAACCAGGATGAACGCGATGGGAAACGCAAAATGGCGAAGCCACGCCGTTCCCCCTAGGCACCAGATCAGCAAAAGTGTTAAGGTCACGACAATCGCAGTGTGACCCCAGGCGAGCAGTCGCCACTCAGGATTCGCAATTTCAAAAAGGCGAACAGGCAGTAGTAACAGCAGCGCAGCAATCCCGATTGCAACCGCTGCTGGATTTGGGATTTGAAACTCACTCGCTGCCCGAGCTCGCTCACCGCTACCCTCGCGGGTTTGCCTTCTGTCTCGCCGTTCCCACGGCTCGGCTGGCGATTCGGAATTTGGGATTTGCGCCGCAGGCGCGTCTTGCCAACGAAGCCAGAACAGATACAAGGCGAAAAAGGGAACGAACCAGCCGAAGTTGTATTGCTCATTGACCGACCATTCGCCGCTGAGTTCTCTGCAAAGTCCAAACCACAGAGCGGCTAAAAACAGAACGCTCAGCGCAACTCGCGCTCGAAAGTGCCTGCCGGACAGCGGGGAAACGTCAGTGACTTTAAATGGAGTCGCCAGTTTTTGCACCGACCGAGAGCTTACCAAATTTGTGCGCAAAGCGAACCGGGATCATTTGGGGAAGTTGATAGGCGATGGTTGAGAACTCAACCGAAACAACGCTCATTGGCTCGACTGAGCGACTTCTTTGCTCTCGATATTCGGCGTTCGATGTTAGATGTTCGATGTTCGTTTATGATTACTCGTCGCCGGATTCTCGGTATCCAGTTCTTTAACGGCGATGTCGATGAAGCAGTCGAGCTGATGTCTCGCCATGGAGGCTTTCTCGTTGCGCCGTCGGGGACTTGTTTTGCGCGATTCCGCGAAGACGAGATGTATCGGCGCGCCGTGCTCGCGGCTGATCTGGCGATTGCCGACAGCGGTTTGATGGTTCTGCTGTGGCGCTTGTTGCGGCGCGAGAAGATTAGCCGCATCTCCGGATTGAAATATCTAAAGCATCTGCTGCGCAAACTGAAAGGGGAGGGGACGGGAGAAGTTTTCTGGGTACTTCCCAGCGAACGCGCGCGGCAAAAATTATTCGAGTGGTCGCGCCGGGAACCGTTTCCAACTGCCATCAAGAACTGTTATGTCGCGCCGCGCTACGGCTTGCAAATCGAAGACCGAAATCTCGTTTCGCTGGTGGAACAAAATCGCCCGTCGCATGTAATCATCGCGATTGGCAGCGGCGCACAGGAAAAACTCGGTTATTATTTACGCGAGAATTCGTCGTATCGGCCGGCCATCCATTGCACTGGCGCCGCGCTGGGTTTTGTCACCGGCGAGCAGATTCCGATTCCCGATTGGGCGGACCGCCTGTTTCTCGGGTGGTTTTTCCGATTATTCGCACAACCGGGCGTTTTTATTCCGCGTTTGTCCCACGCTTTCGAACTCCCGCAATTGATTTGGAAGTATGGAGAGAAGCTGCCGCCATTAAAGATAGACGTCAGACGTGAGAGGTTGGTAGACCGTGATTGGTGATCCCGCTCCTGGGCGACGCGATTGGTCTTGCCAGGTTGGCGAATTTTTTTCAAGACTCTGCGCCTAATGAAAACGACATCTTTCCCATCAAGAAATTCAATGAACCGCTCGCCTTTGCGCGCGCTCCTTCTCATTCCGTTCGTGCTCGCCTGCTTTGCGCTTTCGCCGCAAACGCGAGCGGTTTGCCAGGAAGGCTGCGATACCGTCAACGCGAACACCTTCCTCGGTGATAATGCGCTCTTGAACACGAGTCCAACACCATTCGCATCGGCAAGCCAGGCACGCAGACCGCGGCCTATATCGCTGGCATTAGTGGGACAGCTGTTCTGGGGGATTCAGTTGTAATAGACGGAAGCGGTCAACTGGGCACTGTAGCCTCGTCGAAACGCTTTAAGGAGGAAATCAAACCCATGGACAGGGCGAGCGAAGCGATCCTAGCGCTCCAACCGGTGACCTTCCGCTACAAGAAAGACCTCGATCCCGAGCGCCTTTCGCAATTCGGCCTCGTGGCCGAAGAGGTCGAAAAGGTGAGTCGAGACCTGGTTGCCTATGACGATCAAGGCAAACCTTACAGTGTGCGCTACGAAGCAGTGAACGCCATGTTGCTCAACGAATTTCTTAAAGCGCATCGGAAAATGGAGGAACAGGAAGCAAACATCGCCCAACTAAAGGCTACCATTACAAAACAGGAGGCAGTGAATGCGGAACAGCAGAAGGCAATGGAAGCTTTCGCTGCGCGTCTCAATGAGCAGGCAGCGCAAATCCAGAAGATGGGCGCACAGCTCTCCGCAGGACGAGTTCGTTTCGCCGCGGCAAGTGGACTTCAAGCGAGCGAATTTTCAACGCAGATTGTCACTGACAACCGGTAAGACTTCGAAGTCCAGTCAATGCGCATGTCTCGCAATCAGCTGTCACATTTCACTCTGCGGAACACTCGTCTGTTCGCATGTTCCATTAAGGCTGGAGGCTGGAATTTGCGTCTTTCTCCATTCTGTATGAGAAAGGCATTCTCATGCCTAGCGACGGCAGCCGGGTTCGCGACGGTTCTCTCGTCAGCAGCGGTCGCGCAGCAGTTCCAGGATGTGACGAGAGAAGTCGGTTTGGTGTTAAAGGCAAAGCATTCGTGGGGTAACCCGATCTGGGGTGACATTAATAACGACGGTTTTGTCGATCTAATCGTGCCGACGCACGGGCTGTTGAAGTCGCATGGGCCGTTTGTGTATCTGAACAATGCTGGTAAGACGTTCACTGACGTCCGTGCAACTTGCGGTATCACGCGGCACGTCCCTCTCGACGCCCCGGATTGGCACGGCTTCTCGTTTGGCGACTATGATGGGGATGGCAACCTAGATCTTTATATTTCCATAGGCGCCACGGAGGGTACGCTGGAAAAGAGCGACTTACTCTTCCGAGGTCTTGGCGATGGGACGTTTGAAAACGTCACTCATTCGGCTGGGATCGAAACGTCGATGAATCGCGGTCGGTGCGGTTTTTGGGTCGATTACGACAACGACGGCAGGCTGGATCTGTTCGTGAAAAATTTCGAAGGCGCAAATCGTCTCTACAGAAACAATGGCGATGGCACCTTTACACAGGTTGCGAATGCGGCGGGACTGGAGAGCGCTACGAGCGAAACCGATGAGGGGTTCATCTGCTCGTTCGCGGATTATGATAATGCATATACAAGTATAGATTTTGTCTGGCACCGGTTTTGCTCGACGTTGGGAACAATTATCCCAGCCTTGAACAACCCGCATCAACCTTCGCGTCGACCTTCTGCAAAAACCGCTACTGCAAAACCAAATCGAATTTTGTCGCCGTCTTTTAACTCAACCTCGGTGATCGGAACGCCATTGACGTGTGTGCCGTTTGTTGAACGCAAATCTTGCAGCCGATAGGAGCTGCCTGATCTCGCGATGATCGCGTGCTGCGCTGATACCGCCGGATTATCAATGACTATGTGGTTCAGTGGAGCACGGCCAATTGTGGTAATGTTGCCTAACTTATGCGCGACGAGGTCATCTCCATCGCAAATCAGAACCAGGCGAGCCATTCCGTACTCCAATTTTACTGAAAGTCTGCATTGTTGTCGATTCTAAATAGTGACTCATCAGTCTCGATAGTAAGCTCTAACCCTATTGTTGCTCTGGGCGTGCCGTCGATCTGATTTCGATCTAGGCTTTACGCATGAAGACGTAAGACCACCTGAATCTCGGCAGGAAGAAAAAAAGAGGCCCTTCAGGGAGCGGGCTTTGTCGCCCTTGCAGCCGTAGCGACCGCTAGCATTGTCTCAGTGACAGCGCTGGTAATAGTTGTTGGCGCCCTCGGGACGCTAATGGCTTTCCTGCGTAGCCGTAAAAATCCAACATATTGGCAGACGGTCAGATCGGGCGTGACGGCAGAAGACACGGGCCGCCGAGCGCTCGCCGCTGCAAAGGTTTCCGCCACTCCCGAAAAGCGTTATCCAGCAATACGGCACGGATTTGGCCAGCTTCGACTACCAGCTCGACCTTAATGAGCCACGATAATGGGTCAAATCCAGTCGGGATATAGGCCTGCCGACAGAGGGGACCCAGGTGGCCGGAGCGCTTTCGCGCTCTCCGCAGACCAGTCGGGATATCGCCTAACGACAAGGCCGCGGGCTCACCCTAAAAATCTAAGGTCATACAGTTGGGGTTTGGACAGGACAAGGCCCTGAACATCAGCGGAAAAGGAAGGGACAGAATGGTAGGATGGTGTATACGCGAGGGCAAGCCCTCCGGGCGTGAGGTGAGGTTTGGATGTAAAAGCTTTCGCGCTGCTACAGGCGATGGGAAGGAAGCCCGAATTCTTGTATCTGCCCGCCGGAGTTCACGAAATCACACCACTGGAGGGCAAGCGAACTCGAGGTTCTCGTTGACGAATCGACGGCTTTCATCTGCGATGTTCAGCGAGGAATGATCCTTTTCTGAGTCAGACTCCCGTTTTTCGATTTCGATCATCAGCGTAGCGCGGTCGCGTTTCTTCCTGAGAGATTTTTTTGGCGCGATGATAGTGAAAGGCCCGGGGGTGTATGTTCGCGGCTTGTGGCGCGCAGCCTGTAAAAGCAAAAATTTCGTAGCATTCTCGCCCGTGTTTCTCGTTGACGATGACATCCCTGCGCGCGTCACCTGTAGCCCGCACGCTGATCCAAACATGGGCGGTTTCGTGAACGATCCCGCATTCGGCCCGCTTCTCCGATTAACGTAACTGAAGTGCTAGAGACTAAGACTTAATGCGCGCCGAAGGTTTTTCTTCTGCAATTGTGGGCGCGGATCGTTGCTCCATCCGCGCTCACGCGTTACTTATGTGTGTTCGCTGCGATCTGCGCCCGCAAGGAGATTACCTTAGCGGTTCGCGAATAGACGAAGCGAGCTAAAGAGAAGCGTCGCAAATGAGATGATCACAATCCCGATCCGAATTACCTTATCTCCAAGGTCCCAGCCTCTGCCGCGGCGTCAGAATGCCGCGCTCATCAGGTTCGCATGTCCAAGATGTGGCCAGCACCTCTCCGCGACCTGCGATCAAATCAGCATGACCGCACCGTGCCCAATCTGCAATGGCGTGATCACAGTTCCGACCCAAAGCACCTTACCTCCACGACCTGTGCTTTTGCCGGAGCCTCAGAATCCCGCGCTCATCAGATTCGGATGTCCGAGGTGTGGCCGGCATCTCTCCGCGACCCGCGACCAAATCAGCATGACAGCACCGTGCCCAAGCTGCAATGAGGCGGTCACAGTTCCGATCCAAAGTACCTTACCTCCACGATCTCTTTTGCCGCAGCCGCGCAAAACCGCCACATACGGCGTTGGCCTTCAAGTAATCGGCCTGGTACTTTGCTGGACTGTAGTCGGTGCAATCGTTGGCATTCCACTTTTCATCGTTGGCAGACGCATGGCGACACGAACGTTCATCTGCCACTGTGGGAATGAGATGACCAGAGACACCAAAATCTGCCCTACGTGCGGAGCACACTTTCCGTGATCGCCTTTCGATTCGCATCGTCGAACGGAATGACGCGCTCGACATCGCCGGTTGAATCGAAAATCCGAACCTCGCCTGAGCGAAAACATGCCCGATTCTGCGCATAATCGTTCTGCGCCAGCCTCTTTTGCTCTCCACATCGCAACGACAAAGTGTTAGGAACAGGCGGGGATGACGCACCCGACCACACTCATCATTGCTGCGTTGCTTTGCAGTACGGCGGCGGTCGGTGCACCGCAGGAAGTCACATGCGAATCGCCGTGCTTATGTAGTAGTGCTCACGGCAAGGGCCGATGGGCGGTAAAGAACGACGCTTCAACTCCGCCAACAGATGCGGACGCGATTCAAGCTGTGACACCATCCGACATTTTTAGTTGGGCCGCGCCAGACGTACATTTGACTCAGGAATCGGAGCGCACCGGGATTGAACAAAAATGGTTCGCAGTGACGGGCCGTGTCGTTGCTGTCAAAGTCGAAGCAGACGGTGATCTACACATTGCGCTGAGTGACGCGACTGGCGATAGACAAGGAACAGTGGTTTGCGAAGTGCCGCTAAAACCGCAGTGGTGTGATATTCGCCAGACTGTCTTTAGTTGGACGCCGACGAGATTCCCGGTTCAGACTAGTTCTGTTAAAAGGCTGAAAATCGCCAGTCCCCCGGTCATCACCGCTATCGGGAAAGCGTTTTGGGACATCAACCATGCCCCGAAAGGTTATTGCCGCTTCTGTGGTGTTTCTGCGCGTGGGGTACATATCGACACCTAGCGTCAGTATCGCGACTAAGATCTGCATTAGCGCTCGCCATCTTTGTGTTGTTGATGCTTCCATTGGCGATATTCCTGAAATTCATTGATAAGGCATTGGAAGAACAGGAGTCGCAAATCCAGAAAGTGAGCGCACAACTTGAGGTGAGCAAAGCTGCGCCGCAAAGCGTTCTGAATAATCAGTAAACCGCGTCCGGTTTTGGTGAAATATGGGAAATAACGCGGACAATCGGAGTAAGGCTGGTCCGAATTTTGGTTGCGTGCAGCCGTCGATTCTCACGGGCAAACATCGGGATTGCTGACGCGGATCGCGGCGACGGAAGGCGTTTCGTTGTGCAAGCGGATGAAAAGTTCAGTGGCGCTTAGCGAACTTGAAGCGGCGATCCGGAAAGGATGGTAACCGGGTGCCAATGAAAAAGCAGGGCAGAAACATCCGATGGGAGTGAAGAAACTGGCACGAGTAGCAGCGGCACCGCTCGCAGCGCTACCTCCGAATTGTCAATGCGGATAACCGCCGGCGAGTCCAACCCCAAGGATGGGGACTCTGGCCCAGCGTCCTAAGGGGAGGCGTAATCTAGACCTAGGCGGGCTCTGCGATGTTCCTTTTGCCATAGAGTCTAGTTCCTTGTTCATTAAACGCTGGTCAGATCTTATATTCGAAACATCGCAGCGAACTTAATGGAGCTGGACAGTTTGTCCAAAACTTGTCGCCGCTATTTCCGTAGTAAGAAGTGACAGATGAAAGCACCGTCCGTCTAGAGGGGCGATGCGCTGCATGGCCAATTCCGAAAACGAGATTAAAGAAAAAGGCCGCTAGCCCCGCTTGTGACATTATTACGATTCGTTCAATGAAAACGACAGCTCACCCATTAAGAAATTCGATGAACCTGCCACCTGCGCGACTCGCGTTCTTTCTCACGCTGTTCGTGCTCAGCTGCTTTGCACTTTCGCCCAAAGCGCGAGCGGTTTGCCAAGAAGGCTGCTTAGGAAACGACAACACCGCCATGGGCAAGAACGCGCTCATTAACACCACCGGCAGCCAGAACACAGCGAATGGTTTTCAAGCGCTATTTAGCAATACAATCGGCAACTCCAACACGGCCACGGGTTGGGAAGCGCTCACTTTCAACACCACCGGCAACAACAACACGGCGACCGGTACTGGTTCGCTCCAATTCAACATAACTGGCACCGAGAACACGGCCACTGGTGTTGATGCGCTCTTTGCCAACACGATCGGCACCAACAACACGGCCAACGGTGCTTTTGCGCTCTCGAGCGATACAACCGGCAGCGACAACACAGCCACGGGAGAGGAGGCGCTCGAAGCGAACACAACCGGGCACGACAACACGGCCAATGGTACTAATGCGCTTTTAAACAATATAACCGGCTCATCCAATATTGCCATAGGTTCAAGCGCGGGGCTAAACCTGACCACGGGCAGTAACGATATCGATATAGGGAACGCCGGCGTTGCTGCCGAGGCCAACACGATTCGCATCGGCACGCAGGGAACTCAGACAAAAACATTTATCGCAGGGGTCAGCGCGACCGCGGTCACCGGCTCAACCGTTAAGGTAAACAGCAATGGTCAAATTGGGGTGGCCCCTTCCTCTGAGCGTTTCAAGGAAGCGATCAAACCCATGGACAAAGCGAGCGAAGCGATCTTGTCGCTCAAACCGGTGACCTTCCGCTACAAGCACGATCTTGACCCCGACGGCATCCCGCAGTTTGGCCTCGTAGCGGAGGAAGTGGAAAAGGTAAATCCCGATCTAGTCGCACGCGATGATCAGGGCAAGCCTTACACCGTCCGCTATGAGGCGGTGAACGCAATGCTGCTCAACGAGTTCATTAAAGCGCGTCGCCAGATTGAGTCGCAGCAAAAGCAAATTGACGCGCTTACTGCGGGCTTACGGAAAGTCAGCGCACAGCTTGAACTGAGCAAGTCCGCACCGCAAACGGTCTTGAACAATCACTAGATATCACTGGCAGTGAGTAGTGGGAAATCATCGGCGACAATCTCAGCAAAGCCGGTTGGAGTTGGACTGCGTCTCAGCGATTGATTCCAAGGGGCGAACCAGCTGGATTGCAGACGCATATTACGCCGACGGAAAGCGTTTTGTCGTGTGCGCAGATGAAAAGTTGACGGCGTTTGTGGAACTTGAGTCAGCGATTCGGCTGTATCCGCGAAAATCAGCGCTATCCCGCGCGGTTCAATGATTTTTCCGTTTCCCCAAAAAAATAGTTTCGACGCCATTCCAGAAGGGGCTCCAAGACTGCGGCAACGTCTCTCGGAAACTCCGCTTCGCAATTCCCGTAGAACATAATGAACCCTAGAACCAGGCCCCCGAAATTTTGAAAACCCGCACGCATAGAACGATTCAGCTCCAGAACACAGCAACCGTAAGAAATTCGATTAAAGAGTCGCCTTTGCGCAGTTTCCTTCTCATTCCGTCCGTGCTCGCCTGTTTTGCGCTTTCGCCCACGGCTCGTGCCGTTGATCCGCCACCAGACAGAGCAGCGAGGGGTTGTGTCGCTTTCCACAAGGACGGACCATTCGTAGTCGGTGGCCAGCCTCTCCATGTGGTGACCGCGGATTTGAACGGTGACGGCCACCTGGATTTCGTGATTCCAAATGCGGCTTCTGGCGTAGTGGTCTATTACGGGGACGGTATGGGTGGGTTTTCTGGTCCGAATACCTTTTTTGCCGGGGTTTATCCACACGACGTAGCCGTTGGCGACTTCAATGGTGACGGGAAGCCGGATCTGGCGGTGGCCGCCGGAATCGGCGGGAATGGCCCGGGGGTTGAACTCCTGCTTAACAATAGCGATGGGACCTTTTCCGGGGCCACGCTCTACCCCGCCGAAGATTCCCCGTCGCAGATAGCGGCCGCTGACTTTAATGGGGACGGAAAATTGGATCTGGCTGTGACTGATAATCTTAGCGGCAACGTCGACATCCTGCTTGGGACTGGGACTGGCGCGTTTGGTCCGCCGGCGATATTCCCGGGCACGGCGATACCGGCAGGGATCGTGGTGGGAGATTTCAATGGGGATGACAAGCTGGATCTGGCGATCTCGAACTACGGCAGCCAGGATCTAAGAATCCTGCAGGGGGACGGGAATGGGAATTTCACGACGATCCACACATATCCCCTGGGGAGCAATGCGAGCGAAGTGGCGATGGGCGATTTTAATCACGACGGGCGCCTGGACCTGGCTGTGGGAGTGTTTAATATCTATCCTAACAACCATGTCGCTATCTATCTCGGCAATGGTGATGGCAGCTTCACCCCTGGGCAGCAGATTTCGGTAGAAGACACGGCGGGCCTTGTGGCGGTGGATTTGAACCGCGATGGCTATCTGGACCTCGCCATAGCGACCTTTAGCTTCAATAATGTGACCGTCGTGCGAGGCGACGGCACCGGTCAGTTTGGGGCGCCACTGTTCTTAGCGCTAGGCGCCTTTCAGGGATTACCTTATGACGTCGCGACGGGCGACTTTAACGGCGACGGAAAACCGGATCTCGTCCTGGCCGACTATTTCAACGGAACCGCCGTCGTCGCCCTGAGTCGGCGCTGCTCACATTGAAACCCCACGACGCAGTCGCCTCTGAACGGGGCTGTGACCCCTACGGCTTTCCTGTTATTGAGCGGCAGAATCTCGCCGCGTGAAATACTTGGGAAGTAATCGCTGACAATCTCAGCAAAGCCGGTTGGGAGTGTGGGCTGAGTCTCAGCCGTCGATTCCGAAAGGGCGAACGATCTGGATTGCAGATACGCATCGAGACGACGGCAAGCGTTTCGTAGTGCGCGGAGATGAAAAGTTGACTGACGTCTGGAACTTGAATTGGCGACTCGCCCTTGCGGCGAATTGATTTGACAGATTGGCAACATTTTTCCAAACTCAGCGTCGATCAAACGGGCCTGAAACCAGGCAGAGAACATTTGCCCCGCTAGGTTCTGCGCCTCTTCCCAGACCCCAAAGTACCGAATCAACGTAGCGGGGAAAAAGGAAAGAAGAACCATGAATCCGCTGACTCAATCCAAAAACACAACAATTCGGCCAGTTCTCATCGCACTCGCGCTCGGCTGCTTTGCGCTTTCGCCAAGAGTGCAAGCGGTTGACCCACCGCCGGACGGAGGCTATCCCGGTCAAAACACTGCTGAGGGCGAAGATGCGCTTTTTAGTCTCACGATTGGCCTGAACAATACGGCCGTGGGCTATCACGCGCTCCACGACAACACCACTGGCTCCCAAAATACGGCTTATGGCATGCGGGCCCTGGCCAACACCACGACCGGCTTCAGCAACACCGCCATCGGGTACGTTGCAATGGGGGCCAATACCACGGGTTTCTTCAATACCGCGGTCGGATTCGGCGCACTTGCGGATAACACGACTGGATCTTCGAACACTGCAACTGGGTGGGATGCACTGGCGAGTAACGTGGCCGGCATTGCTAACACTGCGAATGGCATCAACGCTCTGGTCTTCAACAGCTCTGGCAGCGATAACACGGCTACGGGTTACAATGCGATGTGGAACAACTTCACCGGTAGCGGCAACGTGGCCAACGGCGCCGACGCGCTGCACTTTACGACCAGCGGCGATCACAACACTGCCATAGGCGAGAGCGCGCTCCATCAAAACGGCGCGGGCGACGACAATACCGGCGTCGGTTTCAGCGCTCTCTTCAATAACACGGGCAACCAGAACATCGCCTTGGGAAGCCGCGCGGGAGAGGAGCTAACTACTGGCAGCGACAACATCGACATAGGCAATGCCGGCATCGCGGGTGAATCCGGAGTGATCCGCATCGGCACGGTAGGAACGCAGACAGCCACCTACATCGCTGGCATTAGGGACGCACGGATTGCTCACGGCGTAGCCGTAACAGTCGGCATCACTGACGATGGGCAACTCGGTGTCAGGGCCTCCTCTGCGCGGTTTAAGGAAGCGATCAAACCGATGGATAAAGCCAGCGAAGTGATCTTCTCGCTCGAACCAGTGAGCTTCCATTACAAAAAGGATTTAGACCCTGAGGCCGTGCCGCAGTTTGGCCTCGTAGCAGAGCAGGTGGCGAAAGTCGATTCTGATTTGGTCGCTCGCGATGCGGAGGGCAAACCCTACACCGTCCGCTATGAAGAAGTAAACGCGATGTTGCTCAACGAGTTTCTCAAGGAGCACCAGGCGTTTGTCGAAGAACAGCGCAAAGTGCAAGAGCAGGGAGCCACGATTGCACGTCAGCAAGAGCAAATTGACGCGCTTACTGCGGGCCTACAGAAAGTGAGTGCACAGCTGCAAGCAGGCAGACCGGGCCCGCAAGTCGTCCTCAATAATTAGTAAAATTTGCTTGGTCTAGCCGACGGCCCGGTGGGCGGTTCCGAAGCTTGGGATAAGAGAGCGCGCCGCGGCCGCGTGGCTACAGAAGGCCCCGCGCTTAACTTTTGTTCTTGCAAAGCCGGCGAGAGTTTTGGGAAGGTTTTCGAAACCAAGGTCTGCACCCGGGAGATGGCGCTCTCTCCGACAGCCTTCCCCGCTTTCAGACCTGCAATCGCAAAGTTAATCCGTCGGGGAACAATCGTAGACATGAAAATGACAATTCTCATCAAAAACTTTGATAACCGCCCGCTTTTGCGCGCGTTCCTTTTCGTTCCGCTTCTGCTCACCTGCTCTGCGCTTGTGCCGCAGGCCCGAGCGGATTGCCAGGATGCCTGCTTAACCAACAACAATACCGTTCAGGGTGATAATGCGCTTCTAAATTTGACCACTGGCACGGACAACACCGCCTTGGGATTCAACGCGCTTCTCTCCAACACGAGTGGATACCATAATACGGGGATCGGCTCGCAAGCTCTCACCAGCAACACTGTGGGTGTTGACAACATCGCCATTGGGTGGCAGACTCTCTTTTTGACTGAAGACGGCAATAGCAACGTCGCTATCGGCTATCAGGCGCTGTATCAGAACATCTCGGGGAACTCAAACATCGCGATCGGTAACCTAGCGCTCAATGCAAATACTGGTTCTGCGAATATTGCAATCGGGTCATTTACAGGGGAAAACAACACGACTGGCACCACGAATACGGCCGTGGGGTTTAACACCATGCATCTTAACATAACGGGTAGCGGCAATTGCGCTTTTGGCAACGACGCGCTCAATAGCAACTCGCAAGGCTCGAACAATACTGCGATCGGCGTGGGAGCTCTTCTCGAAACGTTGGGTAGCAATAATGTGGGGCTCGGCTATCTCGCGGGGCAGTACATTGGGATTGGCAGCGATAACATCGAGATTGGCAATGATGGTCTACCCAGCGACTCTAGAACAATCCGCATCGGCGCGAAACAGGTTCACAGAAAGACATTCATCGCCGGCATCAATGGGGCAACTGTGCCAACGGGCGTACCAGTTATAGTAGACGCCAACGGTCATCTTGGCACGACCACATCGTCGGGCCGCTTTAAGGAAGCAATCAAGCCGATGGACAAAACGAGTGAGACGATCCTAGCGCTAAAACCGGTCACCTTCCGCTACAAGCGCGAGCTTGACCCCGCTCGTATCCCGCAATTCGGCCTCGTGGCCGAGCAAGTGGAAAAGGTGAATCCCGATTTAGTGGTGCGCGATGCCGAAGGGAAAGCTTTCACCGTGCGCTACGAAGCGGTGAATGCGATGTTGCTTAATGAATTCATTAAAGCGCGTCGCCAGATCGACTCGCAGCAAAAGCAAATTGACGCTCTTACGGCGGGCTTACAGAAAGTGAGCGCACAAGTGGAACTAAACAAAGCCGAATCGGAAACGGTTTCCAACAATTACTAGACATCACTGGCATTGAAGTATTGGGAAGTAATCGCCCAATCTCAAGAAGCATGTGGATGAAACGCTGAGTGCGTTCTTGGAAATCGAATCAATGATTCGTCGCTGATGCTCACAACTGCCGACGAAGCGCGGAGACATTCTGCAAGGTTGACGGCAGTTGAGAATTCGGTCAAAAATCCCGTGGCGTTCCGCCCATTGCGATCGTTGCCGCTTTAATCATGTCGTAGAACGCTGGGTTGACGTCATCTTGCGCCCAAATCTCAATGAACGCGGCACCGTAGGTCCTGGCTACATCAAGCGAGGTTTGCATGACGCATACCGGATCGCAGGTGGGGCCGCAGGGGCCATCGGGGCCGCCGCCTTGCCGGCAATCGGTCGTCGAGCCCAGGGTCGCTGCGCTGACCATCTGCAACCCAGCGTGCCCTGGAGTAGTCCACGGCGGGTTGGGATGGGCGTGTGCACGGATCATGTATTTGATGTAAGGGTCGGCATCGAAGCCAGGGACGTAAGTGTCGTAGTAACTGCCAACCTGCCAATTAGCGGCTACCGTGTTACGCTGCATGAAAAATCTGTTGGCATAAGGCCGAGGCGGTGTTCCCAGCGAAGCGTTTCCGTACACATAATCCTGGATATCGCGGCACATTGTGGTGTAAGTGCCACCGCTAAAACCGGGATACGTTATGTCCAAACCGCCGATTGGCAGTGCGATGTTCTGATTGGGGAATGCTGCCGCCGCCGCGTCGCACATTTCTTTGCCAATTTGGAGCATCTGCGGCTCAGTCCAGCCGGCGGCGAGCCATTGTGCGGGCTGGTCAACAGTAATAGTGCCGCACAATGTGGGTGTCGGTTGCGGACAACTGGGGCATTCGATGGCGCCTATCGTGTCCTGGATGTTCCAGTCCTGGGTGTTGTGATTGGCGAAAGAGGCCATCTTTACAGCGACAATGGCCGGATCATTGGTATATCTTGCTCCCATGGCGGCAATCAAATCGAGTCTTGCCTGATGAAAAGTGGGGTTCCAATATAAGGCAGTGTGTATCGGTTGGCAGAAAGTTTGGTGGACTGAAGCGTCGTCAAGCAAATCAATCTCTTGATCGGGTGGAAGCGAATCCAGCAGCCACTGCGGAGTTTGTGATGAACTATCGGTGACAGCTAACGATATGTATTGGAATCCCGCCGCCTTGGCCTGTGCGATCTTGGAATCGAGCGTGCCCCAGTCATATACGCCCGGAGCTGGTTCAACTTCGGCCCAGTCATCGCTTATGCCTATTCCGACGATCCCCATATTAGCAACCAAGTTGGGGTCGATGTCGTGACCAACTCCAAATGAGCCCCATACTCCAACGGGGTATGGCGGTGGCCGAACGATGGGGCGAGGTGCCGGAGTCGTCCGAGGTCTTGGCGTTGGAGTAGGCCTCACTTGTGGGTCGGCGGAGTGGCCTTTGGTCTGACTCGGAATTGGAGGCAAGGCAGGTACGCCGCGCTGGGCGAATGCGAACGGGATTGCACAAGCCCCGAATAGCAGCAGGTAAAACGCGCCTCGAATACGATACATTATTTTCATGTTGGGGCTTCGGATTTGGGAGCTTGGATCTTAGTTGATGTCCCAAGAGGTGTCGAGCCCCGGTTTTTCTTCGCTTAAACACCATAGGCGCGCTGACGTGACCAACTCCACTTTTCCGGCAATAGCGCAGTCTCTGGCGGCGGCATCGAGAACGCTTCGAGACTAAATATGTGACCAACCGCACCTTCTCGGGTAATCAAGCCAGGTTCGTCGGGAGTGCCAGATCCCGTGGTGGTCTCCCGATGAGCGTACGCAACCGACCGAAAATCCGGCATTGCGACGGTCGAAAGCGTTTCGTTGTGCGTGCGGATGAAAAGCTGACTGCGTTGATGGAGCTCGAATCGGTGACTCGTGCGAGGCGACTTGAGAAGCAGGTGAGATTTCCAACTGGATCAATCATGTTGTTGGTCAAGGGGACCAGTCTCGCTCTTTGATTACCTCTTGACGATGGGTGGTCGGTGATCTAATCGACTTTATGAAGACAAAGTCCTCGTTTCAATTCGCGTTCTTGAATGCTCTTGCGCGGCGGTGGTTTCAGCGAGGCGGCTTTCTGGTGTCCCTGGCGTGGCTGGCCGCCGGTTCGAATGCTCTGGCCGAAGCGCCAGTGGCCGCGGTGACGGTTACACCGGACAGCGCTTTCCAAGCGATGTTCGAGTCGTATGGCAACGATAACACGCTGCTGGACGATTGGACAGGAGCCGATGGCGCTTTATCGGTCCTGTTGCCGGATGGCCGCGTGGTTTGGGATTTCTCCGACACGTTTCTTGGGTTTGTAAACAGGGACAACTCGCGGCCGCCGGGCCAGCCGTTCATTAACAATTCGATGATTGTTCAGGACAGCGGTGCGCTCGTGCAGACTCTGCACGGTGGAACCGCCCAATCTCCAACGTCCTTAATCATCCCAATCGACCAAAACGCGTGGTACTGGGTGGGCGACATGACGGTTGAAGGCGACCGGCTCCGCGTGTTCGTGATGGAGTTTATGCGCACGGGACCCGGCCCCTTCGACTTCCAATGGGTCAGCAACGCGATCGCGTCATTCATTCTGCCTGATCTCACGCTTGAGGATGTAGTGCCGACCCATGGTGAGAATAACGTGATGTACGGCGCGGCCCTGCTGGAAGAGGGCGGCTATACCTACATCTATGGGACTGAGGATGTAAGTGGCACTGAGAAGTACCTGCACATTGCCAGGGCGACGGCCGGCAACCTGTTTGGCGCTTGGGAATTTTACACTGGAACAGGCTGGTCATCGGACCCGACGGCATCGGCCCGTTTGCTGAGAGGGGTCGGCAATGGCTTTGGCGTGGCAAAGGTCGGGAATCGCTTTCTCCTTTTCACGATGGATTCGCTGGTCCCCTTCAGCGCGGAGTTAGTTATGTATTCATCGACCAACCCGGAGGGACCGTTCGCGAATCGGATGCATGTGTATTGGACACCGGAGAGCCGGAACGGTCTGTTCACCTATGATGCTCACGTGCACCCGGAGTTCACCGACCCGCAGGGTCGCCTGCTCGTTTCGTACGACGTCAACACTTTCCACGCCCACGATCTCCTTGCGAACGTCGACAGTTACCGCCCGAGATTTATTCGAGTGAAGATTGGACGCTGATCAGGTGGAATAGACGATAGGCGTTTAGAGGAGCGCGGACGCGCATAAGGCAAAGCACTCCCGTCGCACAGCTATAGGCCTGAAAGCGCAGTGCGCGCAGCGTGGATGAGCAAAGCTGCGCAGCAAATCCTCCTCAGCGATCAGCAAAGGTCCGGTGAGGGGTGTGGCAAGCATTCACGATCAATCCCAGGTTGGCCGAAGCTTGCATGTCGTCACGCTGCTATCAGCAGATGAGCGATTCGATGCGATGCCGTGGACGGGTCTTGCCAAGTGGGCTAGATTTTGCGATTCTCTGCCCATATGAAAACGACAACTCTCCGATTAAGAAATTCAGTCAACCGGTCGCACGTCAGGCTTGCATTTCTACTCATCCCGCTTGCCTGCTTTGCACTTTCGTCGCGAGCGCGAGCGGTTTGCAATGAAGGATGCGATTCTAACAACAACACCGTCCTGGGCGAAGAGGCGCTCGGTTCGAACAGGTCCGGAATTAATAACACCGCAGTCGGATTCAACGCGCTCCTCAACAGTGCGACCAGTAGCGGCAATACTGCGGTTGGTTATCAGGCGCTAGTGAACAACAATGCCGTCGGTTTTTCGGGAGATAATACAGCCGTCGGGGAGTTTGCCATGAGCGGGAATACGACAGGCACTGACAACACCGCCGTCGGCGTACAGGCCCTGGGCGGTAACGGCAGTGGGAACGTAGCCGTGGGAAAGGCCGCACTTGGGAGCAACACCACTGGAAGCAACAATACTGCCATAGGCTTCTTTGCGCTCTTTGACAACCAGACGGCATCCGCGAATACGGCCATTGGTGTTGAAGCGCTCGAAGCCAACATGAGCGGCCTCTCAAACACGGCAATCGGCAGCGGGGCGCTCTCATCAAATCTCACTGGCAGCAATAATACCGCGACCGGTTCTTCCGCGCTCTTCTCCAGCAGAGGCTCCAACAATACGGCTGATGGTCACTCCGCTTTGAACTTTAACACGAGCGGTCATGAAAACACAGCAACCGGCGAATCGGCCCTTTTCCTTAACGGCAAAGGCCACCGTAACACTGCCGATGGCCAAGGGGCATTGTCGAGCAACCAAACTGGCAGCTTAAACATCGGCCTGGGTTACCAGGCTGGGTCCGCTCTTACCACGGGTAGCAACAACATCGCGATCGGTAACGTGGGTATGGCGGCTGAGTCCAACACCATTCGAATCGGCACTCCCGGAACACAACAGGCGACATATGTCGCAGGGATCAGCGGAGTCGCCGTAGCCGGCGGCGTGCGATACCAACGGTAAACTCGGCACGGTCGTTTCTTCCGACCGTCTCAAGGCCGAAATCCAACCGATGGGCAAGGCGAGTGAAGCGATCCTAGCCCTCAAGCCAGTCAGCTTCCATTACAAGCAGCAGCTTGACCTCGATGGCATCCCGCAGTTTGGCCTAGTGGCCGAAGACGTGGAAAAAGTAAATTCTGACCTGGTAGCTCGTGACAAAGATGTCAAGCCCTACACCGTGCGCTATGAAGCGGTAAACGCGATGTTGCTCAACGAGTTCCTCAAAGAGCATCGCAGAGTTGAGAAGCTCGAAGGCACGGTCGCGGAGCTAAGCGCAGCCCTCAAAGAGCAGGCATCGCAACTCCAGAAAGTGAGCGCACAGCTGCAAGCAAGCAGACCGGGCCCGCAAGTCGTCCAAAACGGTCATT
>QHOX01000197.1 GCA_003219465.1 Verrucomicrobiota bacterium
ATCGAAGTCGCGATCATCCGGCCTGGCCCGATCCAGGGCGATATGGTGCATCTATATCTGGCTCGGCGCGCTGGTAAAGAGCCGGTGACCTATTTCGACGATCGCCTCAAGCCGGTGCTGGAACGCACGCTCGGAGTGCCTTTGTTCCAGGAACAAATGCTCAAGATCGCCATGATCATCGCCGATTTTTCCGGCAACGAGGCCGAGGAATTACGGCGCGCGTTGAGCTTTCATCGGTCCGAAGAACGGATGCGCAAAGTGAGCGTGAAACTCCGCGCGGCCATGGAACGCAAAGGCATTGCTCCCGATAAGATCGACAAGATCATTCACTCTATTTCATCATTTGCGCTTTACGGCTTTCCCGAATCGCATGCGATTAGCTTCGCGATTCTGGCTTATGGCAGCGCGTATTTGAAAGTGCATCGCGCACCTGAATTTTACGCGAGCCTCATTAACAATCAGCCGATGGGCTTTTACACGCCGGCAACGATTGTGAAAGATGCACAGCGGCACGGTGTAAAAATATTGCCGGTTTGCGTATCGCGATCCGATTGGCGTTGCACCGTCGTTTCGGATCAACCACCCTCACATTCATCCTCAGGCCCGGATCGCGACCCGGGAGGAGCGCCGAGAGGCGGACGCGAAGCGCCGGTGAGGGTTGTTGATGACAACACAGTGCGGCTGGGATTTTGCGTCGTAAATGGATTGCGCCAGGAGCACGCTGAAGAGCTGGTCAGGCAACGGCAAGATCGACCCTTCGAATCGCTGGACGATTTCAAGCAGCGCGTGCCGCTGGTGAAAGATGAATTGCGCACATTGGCTGAACTCGGCGCGCTCAATTGTTTTGTCGAACATCGCCGTGCTGCGATGTGGAAGGTAGAAGAGAGGTTACACGATGATTTGCTGGCAAGCCAAATGGTAGGGACGCCGCGCTGCGGCGTCCGGTCGGCGCAGCGCGCCAACCCTACCAAATCGCCCCTTACGCCTATGACGTTACCCGAGCGTGTGAAAGCGGATTACGAAACCATGAACCTAACTACCGGGCCCCATCCGATGAAACTCTTGCGAAAAAACCTGCCAAACATTTGGCGCGCGATCGACCTCGTTCACGCGCGACATGGTTCGACGATTCAGATCGCCGGCAACGTGATTTGCCGTCAGCGTCCCGGCACGGCAAAAGGATTTGTTTTTATCAGTCTGGAAGACGAGACCGGCGTTTCCAACGCGATTGTCGATCCAGACTTGTTCGAACGCTTTCGGCTCGTGATCACTGAAGAAGCCTTTCTTCTCATCGAAGGTCAGGTGCAGAATTCAGACGGCGTTGTCTTGATCAAAGCGCGAGATATTAAACCGCTCATTCACGAACGACTCGTCGGGAGTCAGTCCCACGATTTCCATTAGCTCACCTGGATTGCTTCGGAGGTCTTTCGGCTTGCCGCGGTTTCACCGGCACCTCTTCCTCCGATGTGATTTCGTATTCCGGTTTCGGAACGCCCATCAGCCAGTGGTCAAACCAGCCGACGATATGCTGCAACCGCTCGACGCGATGCCATGGCTGGCCGGAGCGGGAAAGCTCATGCGACTCGTTAGGGAAACGCACCATCACAGTGGGAATTTTGCGAAACTTCAGCGCACGAAACATTTGTTCGCCTCCGGCGCCGGGCGGCGTGCGATAATCTGCTTCGCCGAGCACCAACATCATTGGTGTCTTCACATTCGTGATGAAACTGATCGGTGATCGCGCGCGATATTCATCCGGATCTTCGAATGGCGGCGCTCGAAACCAATTCGGTTGAAAGAGCGTGAAGTCTCCTGTGTACCACCAGTTTTCCCAGCTCGCGATA
Organism: Verrucomicrobiota bacterium; assembly: GCA_003219465.1. Taxonomy (GTDB): domain Bacteria; phylum Verrucomicrobiota; class Verrucomicrobiia; order Chthoniobacterales; family UBA10450; genus Udaeobacter. The sequence goes on from QHOX01000197.1 coordinate 1,845, forward strand.
TCGCGCTGCGAGACGGCGGCTGCAAAGCGCCCGGTTTGTCCAACCACCCAGTTCGTCAGCAATCCGCCGCCGCTTCCGCCGGTCACACCAAGTTTTTTGTCATCGATATAGCCGCGTTTGATCACCTCATCGACGCCGGCCATCAGATCTTTGTAATCGTCACCCGGATAACGATATTGAATCACGTTGCCAAATTCCTGGCCGTAACTCGTGCTGCCGCGCGGATTCGGATACAGCACCACGTAACCCTTCGCCGCCATCCACTGAAATTCATGAACGAAAATGTGGCCGTAGGCAACGTGCGGGCCGCCGTGAATGTTTAGAATCAGCGGATACTTCTTGTGTGCGTCGAAACCAGGCGGCTTTTGCAACCACGCCTGTACGCGTTTGCCATCGAAACTGTTGTACCAAATCTCTTCCGGCTCGGTGAGATTCAATTTCGAGAACAGCTCGTCATTCACATTCGTTAACTGCTTCGGTGCCGCACCAGGAGTGGCGCGATCGAGGACAAAGAGATCGTTAACGCGAGTGGGCGTCGACAGGACATAGACCAGCTTCGAAGCATCTGGCGTGGCGCGAACATTCAGCACGCCGTGATTTCCCGAAGTTAAATCTTGGACTGCACCGCTTTTGCCGGGGTTATCCGCCTTCGCCGAGGCTACGGCGGACGGGCCGCCGCCGGCGACAGTTGCGTCAAAGAGACCGAGATTTCGTTTTCCTTCTTTGGAATAAACTGCGATGAGCCCTTTTCCGTCTGCAGTCCAGATCGGTTTGTTTGCTCCGCCGGCCCGCGGCGACGCACTGTCACCGATAACGAAACCATCGATGTCGAAATCAAAATCGGCAGTCAGGTTCCGTGGTTTTGCATTTGGCGAGAGATCGAGCACCCACAAGTCGGGTTCCGTGTATGAATTGATCGGCTGGTTGGTCGCGGCGATGAATGCTACCTGTTTGCCGTCGGGACTGAGAGACAACGCGCCTCCGCCCGGCCCGAACTGCGTGTTTAGATCGATCGTTGTGATCTTCACGGGTTTGCCGCCGGCTGCCGGTAAGGAGTAGAGATCTGTTCTCGGCAGTTCATAATACGGTTCGTTGATCCGGCTCGACGTAAAATAAATTTGTGAACCGTCCTTCGACCAAGTCGCATTGTCTTCATCGAAGCGGCCAGTAGTGAGCTGGCGCGGTTTCACTTTCTCTTCGGCGCTCCGTGGTACGGTCACGATCCAGATATGAGTAGGATGCTTTGGATCGATGTAACCTTCGTTGTCCTGTCGATACACCGCGCGGGTGATAACGCGCACGTCGCTCTCGTGCTCGGAGTCCGCTTTGTTGGCCGGAGTTGGCGTTGGCTTGTTCGGCGTAGTCTTGGCAGACGGTGATTCTTGGGCTTTTTTCTTTTCCTGTTTTGCGAGATCCTCCGCGTTCGTATCACTTGTGAACGCGATGTTTTTCCCGTCGGGCGCCCAGACAGGATTGCCAGCGCCTTTCGGCAAATCGGTAAAAACAAAGGAATCGCCGCCGGCCATCGGCAGCATCGCGAGTTGTGGCGGTTCAGGCTTGCCATCTTTTTCCGTCGAGCGCAGGAACAGCAAGAATTTTCCGTCCGGTGACCAGCGCGGCGTGGTGTCGTGATCGCCTTTCGTCAGTTGACGCGGCGCTTCGCCGCCCGCCACGGGCACTGACCAAATGGAAGTGTTATAGCCTTCCTTCTTCTCGTTTACGGTGACACGCACGAATGCAACGCGCGCGCCATCTGGCGACACCTGCGGATCACCGATCCAGACAAAATCCCAAAGATCTTTCTCAGTGATCGCGCGTTTTTCGGCCAGCGCGGTGCCCACGGCGATTGTGAGAAAAATGACGAAACATGAATGACGAATGACGCAGGAATGACGAAGCACGAAGTCCAAAATGCAATGACGACTTCGTTTGGTCACTTGGTCATTCGCCGTTACTTCGAGCTTCGACATTCGGATTTCGTCATTTCGCGCCCGCGGAGCGGCCGCGATCACATATGCTCGATCACGTTATCGCCGAACTGCGAGCACTTGATCTCGGTCGCGCCTTCCATCAATCGCGCGAAATCGTAGGTGACACGTTTGCTGGCGATGGCGCCGCTCAATCCTTTGAGAATCAGGTCCGCAGCTTCGGTCCACCCCATGTAACGGAACATCATCTCGCCGGAAAGAATCACCGAGCCGGGATTCACCTTGTCCTGGTTGGCGTATTTCGGTGCGGTGCCATGCGTAGCTTCGAAAACTGCGTGCCCGGTGATGTAATTGATATTTCCTCCGGGTGCGATGCCGATTCCTCCCACTTGCGCCGCGAGCGCGTCGCTCAGGTAATCGCCATTCAAATTCAGCGTGGCGATAACGTCGAAATCTTCCGGCCGCGTCAATACCTGCTGGAGCGTGATATCGGCAATCGCGTCCTTGATCACAATTCCTCCGCCCGGTTTGCCCATGGGAATTCTGCACCATGGGCCGCCGTCGAACTCTTCCGCGCCGAAGTATTTTTTCGCCACCTCGAAGCCCCAATCGCGGAATGCACCTTCGGTAAACTTCATGATGTTGCCCTTGTGCACGAGCGTCACACTCCTGCGCCGGTTCTGGATGGCGTACCAAATCGCGCTGTGAATCAGTCGCACACTGCCTGAATAACTGACCGGTTTGATCCCGATTCCTACGCACACGTTATCGCTCTCGGGTGCGCCGACCATCTTCCAAAAAGCCTTCGCTTTTTCCTTTGTCCCGAACCGGATCTTGTCGAACTGTTTTGGAAATTCCTTTTGCAGGAAATCGAGAATCTTTTGCGCCTCAGGCGTGCCGGCGGCGTACTCGATGCCAGCGTAAATGTCTTCCGTGTTTTCGCGGAAGATCACCATGTTCACCTTCTCCGGATGTTTGACGGGCGAGGGGACGCCTTCGAAGTACTGAATTGGCCGGAGACAGACGAAAAGATCGAGCAACTGCCGCAGCGCAACATTGAGCGAGCGAATGCCGCCACCCACAGGCGTGGTCAGCGGTCCTTTGATTCCGACCAAGTACTCGCGGAAGGCTTCTACGGTGTCGTTCGGCAGCCATTCGTCGAATTTGTCCTTCGCCGTTTGACCCGCAAAAACTTCAAACCACGCGATTTTCTTCCTGCCGCCGTATGCCTTCTCCACCGCCGCGTCGAACACGCGCACACTCGCTGCCCAGATATCCGGCCCCGTCCCGTCTCCGCGAATGAAAGGAATGATCGGTTGATCCGGCACATTCAATCTGTCGGTTCTGGTAATTTTTTCGCCTGGGGGCGGAACAACATCTTTATACGGCATAAGGGGCAAACTCTAGAGGCGGCTGTCACAAGCCGCAACGCAATCCTTGGTGATGATCAGCAGCCGGTCGTCAGCACCCCCGGTCGAACCGGTGGCCGTGTTCAGCGCGTATGTTAGCGGACTCGGCTCACCCGGCCCAGACCCAAATCCGTCGGGATATTGCTTGGTTCCGCTTTTAGCGGATGCACTGGAACTGACTCGTTAGGCCAGCCATAAGTCCTAACCCGGCCCTTGGCCGTGGCCGTAAAAGGACGGCAGGGCCTGCGGACGTCAGCTGAGGTTTCCCTTCGGCATTACGGACTTGGTCTCGGCGCCGGGGTAAATCTTGGTGTTGCGGTTGGGGTTGGGGTTCCGCAGGGCTGCAGCTGATAAGTGCGAGATGTGTTTTGCGGTGGAGAAACGGAGCAGAAGTCTCCGGTGAAAAACCCGGGCAGCCCCTGCACGCCAGAACTGTCCAGATCCGTCACTGCGGTGATCACGCCGTAGATCACATCAAAGCGCCTGCTGGGATCATTCTCAT
>QHOX01000198.1:0-806 GCA_003219465.1 Verrucomicrobiota bacterium
TTGTGTTTGCATGCCTGCCCGCGTAAAACGCGTTGCAATTGTCCGCCGTCAACCGCACGGGCGCGCCGCCACACGTCGGCTTGGCCGGTGTTAAGAAAAAGAGCCGCCACGCATTTAAAGCGTGACGGCTCATTGCAGCTTGCTGTTGCGTGCGGGGCAACAGCAAAAGGCTTATCTCAACGCGAAGGTGGCGCTGCCTACAACCTGGCCGTTGATGATGATGTCCACGCGATAGGTGCCGGCTCCCAGCGCGCTTGCGCTCAGGTTGTATATGTACTGGCAGCTATCGATTCTGAAGTTTGAGCCGCTATCCGCCGTGCCGGTGTATACGGACTCGTCGATTTGCTGGTTGCCTCCTGTGCCCGTTCGGTACACGGCAATCGTCGCTGCCGGCAGCGCGCACGTCGACACGCCGTCCCGGGTCAGAGTGAATTTTATCGGAACAACGCCGCGTCTAACGTTGAAGACACTCGTTCCATCCACATTGATCGGTTGCTGAACCTGCGCAACATATGCCGGAGTAGGCGTTGGTGTCGGAGTTGGAGTTGGGCTAGGTGTAGGTGTAGGTGTAGGTGTAGGCGTAGGAGTTGGTGTAGGCGTTGGAAGAGTCTGCAGTTCAAACGCGCCGATATCGATGCGACCGTTCACCACGCGCGGGTAACCGGCTCCGCGCTGGTCGTAATCGGGCGGCGGAGTAAAGCTCGGATCGCCTGCATCAATGGCCGGGCTGCCCGTCAACAGCTCATGCGTAAACGTCGGTCCGCCGTTGTCCTGAAGCGGGCCAAGCAGCGGATCGGTGTAGATCT
>QHOX01000198.1:894-6302 GCA_003219465.1 Verrucomicrobiota bacterium
GGTCTGGAGAATGGTGCTGCCGATGTTTACCACGCTGGAGCCACTGATCCCATAATTCAGGATGCCACCGCTGCCATTGAAGACAGGGTTGGAGTTGTCTTTGACCGTGCTACTGAGGATGGTGAGTGTGCCGGCGGTGAAAATTCCGCCGCCGCCAGAGGGGAAGCTAAGGCTGGACAGGGCACTATTGCTGCTAATCGTGCTGTTGCTCACGCTGAGCGCCCCCCGATTGAGGATCCCACCGCCGCTATTAAGAGCCGTGTTGCCGCTCAGGGTGCTGTTGTTGATCGTCACCGTTGCGTTGCTGACGATGCCGCCCCCTTGTCCGGCCGAGTTGCCGCTCACAGTGCTGTTGCTGATACTCAGCGTGGCGCTACCGCCGGAGTCCCCGTCGTTGTAGATGCCGCCGCCGAAGGCGGAGCCCGTCCCCATCGCCGAGTTGGCGCTAATTGTGCAGTTATCGATGGTCAGAGCCGCGTTGCCGGCAAACGTACCGTCGTTGACGATGCCGCCGCCGTAGGGAGCCGAGTTGCTGCTCAACGTGCTGTTACTAATCGCCAGCGTCGCGCTACCGTTATTGTCTCCGTCGTTGTAAATGCCGCCGCCGCCTCGGCCGATGGTTTGGTTGGCCGAGTTGCCGCTCACGGTGCTGTTGCTAACCGTCAAAGCCGCGCTGCCGCCTGGATTGAAACCTGCGTTGTAAATGCCGCCGCCCCAGATGGCCGAATTGCCGCTCAGGGTGCAGTTGTTCATCGTTAGCGTGGCGTGATCATTGTAAATACCTCCGCCGCTGTCGTCGGGGAAATTCCCGCTGGGCTGGCCGTTGGTCATGGTCAGGCCAGAAATACTAACGGTTTTACCGGGGTTGATGAGAAAGATCCTGAAGTTCGGCGTCCCATTGGCGCTGCTTCGTGCAACGGTCAGTTGATTCGGACCCGGGCCCGTGATGTTCAGGCTCTTGTTTACGTCCAGCTGGCCGGCGGTGAGCGTGATGGTCTGCCCGTTGAGCGACGAATCGAAGTTGATCGTGTCGCCGTCGTTTGCGTCGGCGAGCGCCTGGCGCAATGAGCCCGCGCCACTGTCGTTCGTGTTGATCACGGTGAACGTTGCCGCGTTCACGAGTTGCACGCTGCCGACGGCTGCGCACAGCAGTGCGAAGAGCAAAAGAATTCGCGGTTTGAGGAGTAAGGTTGGATTTTTCATAAGTTTGCTTTTTGTGTTCGTCCCCTTACAAAGGAAAAAAACCGGGAGCGTTTCAGAAAAAATGAAATTTGTTTGAGAAGTCGAAGATGGAGCCGGCCTGCCCTCAGGCCGTTTTGACTGAGTCCGGCGTGGGGGCACGCCGGCTCCAAAGTCACCCGACTCCAGATTTCAGTACATCAGATCGTGAACGATCCCACGATAAGGCCAGTCTTCCGGATCACGAGTCCTGCGCGAACGGCATTCTGCTCCACGTAATGCCACTTCTGAGAATAATTCTCGCTAGACCGCAGATAACGATCGAAATAGTCGGCTTGCCAAATCGGTGGGCTCGTCGCTAACACAGCCGCAATCTTCCGTGAACTGATGCTCTTCCACATTTTGATCCAGTCAGCCATTGGTCGCGCATCGATGGCCGGACGCGCAAAGAGATGCACGTGATCGGGCATCAGAATGTAATGGCCAACGCACCAGCCATCGACCTTCATAGATTTTTCCCAGATCGCGCGCAGGATTTCGTGGCATTGCGTGTTAGCGAGCAGCCTTTTTCGCTGGTGCATGCTAGTCGTCACGAACACAATCGGGTTATCACGAAAGGAAGGAACATGCGCCAGATGCCGATGTTGCCAGGTTGGGTGGTGCATTGTTTTTGTCGTAGCGGCCTGAGGGCAGGCCGTCTCCAAAGCCTCCGTCTCCAGAGCCTCGGCGCAGACGGGTTAATTCCCTTTCGTCGCGAAAACTTTTGCCACGAGCGCCTCGAAACGGGGATCGCCGCGCAGCGGATCGAGCATGGGGTCGACCTTGATCAAGGCGAGTTCGTAATCGGCGTGGTCGCGGTAATCACGCTCGAGGTACTCGATCGCTTTGTCGTTTTGACCAAGCGTTATGTGTACAAGAGCAAACGTATAGTTCCACACGTAACGTTGAGTCGCTATTTGTTGCAGTTGCCCCAGAGTCTTCAATGCTTCGTCGCGTTGTCCGAGTTTGGCGTAGCCCTGCGCGAGTAGCCCAAGCACCAATGGATCGTCATTTAGTGCGGCGGCTTTCTTATACTCTGCCATGGCCTGATCGAGTTGTCCGTTCAACTGAAGCGCCTTCCCGAGATGCAAGTGCGCGTAGTAAAAATATGGATCCATTTCCACCGTTTTGCGCAACTGCACGATCGCTTCATCGTAACGGCGCGCGGTCATCAAGCCGACACCTAGGTCGGCGTTAATGATCAGGGAGAGGGGATCGAGCCGTAGTGCGCGATTGAGCTCGGCAATCGCTTTATCAAAATTGCCAATGCACCTGAGTGGTCCCAGTCCGTACCAGTGATGGGCTGTGGCGTAATTCGGATCTAATGCGATCGCGCGCTCAAACTCTTTCGTCGAGCCCTGAAAATCGAGATTGTAAAACAAAAGCAGACCGAGCGAAGTGTGCGCTTCAGCGAGTGAGTCGTCGAGTTCGAGCGCTTTCTTTGCCACGAGCTCGGCGCGAGGAAGGGATTCAGATACCGGCGCCGCAGCGTATGCGGTCAAAATGGCATAAGCGTCAGCTAAACCGGCATACGCCAGCGCATAGCCCGGGTCTTTCTCGATCGCCTGGTTGAAATACTGAATGGCCGTTTTCAAATCCGAGTTCGTGCGTTTGTTCCAGAAGAAACGACCCTTCAAGTAAAGCTCGTGTGCCTCCGGATTCTCGGTGGGCTTGGCAGCAATGGCCCGCTTTTCTGAACCTGTGAGTCTCGCTTGTAAAGTGTCGGCAACGGTTTTCGCAATCTCAGTCTCGACCGCAAAGATGTCGGTCAGCTTGCGATCAAAGGTATCGGCCCAAAGATGGGAATCATTGGCTGCTTTGATGAGCTGCACGTTCACCCGCACCGCGTCGGCGCTTTTCTGCACACTCCCCTCGAGAAAATAGGCCACACCCAATTGTTTTCCGATGGCAGGCAAGTTTTCCGGCTTGCTTTGGTAATGCTGGACCGAAGTGCGCGCGATCACTTTCAGGTCGGAGATCTTTGACAGCCGGGTAAGGATTTCGTCTTGGATGCCATTGGCAAAATAGGCGTTATCTGGATCGCCGCTCATATTTTGTAAGAAGCTGCCAGGATACCGGTGATAATCACAGCGGCCGCCAACGCGCTGTAGGCAAATCGGCGGCGATGCTTTTGTTTCGCAGTATCGTTGGTAGCGATGCAGTTGTTGAGTTGCTCCTTCAACACCTCGGGTGATTGCGGACGCTTTGCTGGATCGGCGTCAAGCATGCGCTTGATAAGATCGACAACCGTGCGCGGGATGCCTTTCAGTTGTTCGAGAGGCAATACTCCGCTGAGTTGTTGCCGTTGAATTTCTTCGCGCGTGCCATCGAACGGCAGTTTGCCGGTCAACGCGAACCAGAGCGTTATTCCCAATGAATAAATATCGGAGCGGGCATCGGCTGTTTTTCCGGCAAATTGTTCGGGACTCGCAAAGTGTGGCGTGCCGATGAAGCCGGTCCGAACTGCACTACTGCTTGCGCTCGGGGCTTGATCAGTGCCGTCTCTGACCAGACCGAAGTCGATTAACTTCGCCACGATCGCGCCATCGGCTTCGCTGCAAAGCATCACGTTTGAGGGTTTCACGTCACGATGAACAAATTGCCGGGTGCCGGTGGCAATGAGAGCGCGTGTGATTTGTAAGGCGATGTCCAGCGCGATGGGGCAGTCGATCGGTCCTTTGCGGTGAATCCGCTCGTCGATGGTCTGGCCTTCAACCAGTTCCATGGCGTAAAAGTAGTCGCCACGCTTGCTACCGAGGTGAAAAACCGATGCGATGTTGCGGTGGCGCAGCTGTGCGGCGGCTCGCGCCTCGGATAGAAAACGCGCCCGACTGGATTCGTCCTCGAGATGGCGCGGATGGATCACCTTGAGCGCGACTTCGCAACGCAGGTTGGTGTCGAACGCTTTGTACGTGACGCCCATGGCGCCGCGGCCGAGTTCGACTGGCTCGCCATCACTGCCACTGACGAGCTCATATTGGTTGAAGCGATGCGGTCTGGGAGCGTGATCGAGATCTTTGCCGCCCAGCGCAGTTTGCAGGAGGCAGGTAAGACAAAACTCTTCCGTGCCCCCGGATGAGCTGAGTGACGAACCGCATTGAGCGCAGACTGATTGAGCCATCGATTCATGAGCCTGGCTTTTGCTCATGCAGCTTCCGCCAAAATATTGCAAAGATAACGCAGCTCTTCGTCGATCTCGTGTGGAGCCGAAACGGTGCGGGCGATCTCGCGGCGTACAATTTCGCGATAACGCTGCCGCAGCCGATGGACGTGCGTTTTTACAGTTGCTCTCGGAAGACCTGTGCGCGCAGATGCGTCATCATACGAGGGCAAAACGCTGCCTCCGGCAAGAAAGGCCTTCAGTTGTTCGAAGAGTTTGAGCTTCCCTTCGGCCTGCAATTCCTTACGCAAAGAATTCAGGGCGCCGGCGGTGACCGTTTTCGCCCAGCGTAATTCGAATAAACGTTCCGCCGTTGAATCGGGCGCACTTGCGGCGTCGTAAAACGCTTCCGCTTTCTCTGGATCGAGTGGGATGAATTGATAGCCGCCGCCGCGCCGGATGGCTTGATCACGATCCCAATTATCTGCAAGAAAATTTTTCACCGACGCAAGCAGAAAGGATCGGAATTTGCCATGGAGTCGATCTGTGCGCGCGTAGGCTTTAGTTCGCAAGAAGAATGCGAAAAATGATTGCGCCAGGTCCTGTGCATCAGGAGGAGGGTAACCACGCCGTCGGATGAAGCTGTAGGTTGGCGGCCAATACATCTCGCATAATCCCGCCAGCGCGTCTGTCGCCTCTGGCACGTCCGTGAGCGCGCAACGCGCGACGACGCTCCAGTGCGTGGTGGCAAAGCTAGCTCCGCCTTCGTGGAGGGTGCCAGACGTGGTCTTCAATTGACTAGGCAGGATACCCGAGAGCGAGGCTTACTTACAAGCATGGTTCAAGATGACGGGAAGGCATAACTGGTCCTTCAATTCTTCCCAAGAATTGAGCGGGTCCCTCCGACCTTATTCTCCGGATTTTTCGAAGCGAAGTTTGTCAAAAAATTTGAAAAATTTGCAGGCGAAAACAAGTAAAACGCCGTTAATGATGTGCGGCGACGCGAACGCCGTCTAGAATAGCGGCGATGAAGGAGAGCAACCGGTCGCCGATGGAAGAAGCGGCGCGCAAAGTCGCTGCGCGTCTGCGC
>QHOX01000199.1 GCA_003219465.1 Verrucomicrobiota bacterium
CGAGAGCTTTCTTAAACGTCGCCTCGGCTTCCTGCCAAAGACCAAGGCGGCGTTGAACGAATGCCAGATTTTGCAACAGGTAGGAATTATTCGGCAATCTTATTTGCGCCTGCTTGTAAGCGGTAACTGCGCCCGCGAAGTCGCGTAAAACCCGGTAGCGATATGCACCTTGCGCGATCCACGATTCGCCAGCTTCAGGTGCCAGCGCCATGGCGCGGTCAGCCGCTTCCTTCACCGCCCCGGCAGTGTTCGTGTTTGGATCAACGGCGTTGAAGTAAAGAAAGCTGCGAAGGACGGCGAGTCGCGCCCAGGCGAACGCGAAATTTGGATCAAGCTGGACCGCTTCAACGTATTCGCGCGCGGCCTGCTGATAGGATTCGTAACTATATTGTGTGTGCTCGATCGCCAGTCCGCGCAGGTAAGCGTCGTAAGCCGCGGTGTTTTGCGTCGGCTTGTCGGTCACGGCCTTCTGCTCTGTGCCCGAGAGTTTCGCGTTGAGCTGGTCTGCGATGGTGCTTGCGACTTCGCCTTCCACGCCGAAGACGTCATCGAGTTTGCGGTTGTAGCTTTCAGCCCAGAGATGTTCGTCGGTAGCGGCACGGATGAGCTGCACGTTCACGTGCACGGCGTTGGCAATCTTTTGCACGCTGCCTTCGAGGAGATTGGCCACGCCCAACTGCCTGCCTACTTCTCGCAAATTATCCGGGGCGCTTTTATATTTTTGGGTTGAACTGCGCGAAATCACTTTGAGCGCCGCGATTTTTGAAAGCCGGGTGAGGATTTCATCCTGAATTCCTTCAGCAAAATACGCGTTGGATTTATCGTCGCTCAGATTATCGAACGGCAGAACGGCGATGCTCTTGCTCGGAATATCAACAGCCGCATTTGACGCCATTGATGGCAAAACGGCTGCAGCGTTCGGTGACTTTGAGCGCAGAAGTTGGAACGCAAGAAGACCGGCGGCAGCCACGCCGAGCACGATCGTTAGTGCAACGATTTTCCGACCGGTGTGGTGAGTGATGGATTTGTCAGGCTCAATCTCGGATTCCCGTTTGATGCCCTCCGGCGTGATCTCAAAAGCCCACGATAAAATCAGGGCGACGGGAAACCCGAGAATGAGTAATAAAACAACAAGGCGAACGGCCCAGTTTGGAATCTCGAAAAACGGAAACACCTGCGTCGCGATCTGGATGAGCAGCCACGACACGACCGCATAAGCGACGGCAACTTTGTAAACGTTGCGCCGACGCAATTCGGAAACGAAATGGCGAGGGTTCATCGTTCCGAGCGCGGAACTATCTTATCGCCGAAGCTCGATTCGTTAGGCATTTAGCGGGCGCTCACCTTCAATTGGTCGTCGCCCAGGCCCATCGTGTGCAAGAATGCATTCCAGCGCGTGTCATCTTGAAGATTGGTTAGGAGCGGATCTTTGCGCAAACCGGCCAGACCCGGGTCACGTTGCCGGCGCGCACGCTCCAACCATTCGAAAGCCCGATCCTTCTCACCCCGATAGGCGTAAACCTCGGCAATCTGATAGGCAGCCGTTTCGCCAAGGTTTGCGGTTAACTCGGCGAGCGCCGCGTCGGATTCTGTCACTCGCTTCTGACCCCAGCGCGCGCAGCTCACGATTAGGAGCCGTGCCCAATCCGCCGCGTCAGCTTGCGCAGCGTCCGCGGCCTCCCCGAATTTATTCTCGAGCAGATACGACAACCCGAGACCGGCGTGCGCCCAGGGCGCCGCTGGATTCAACTCCACCACGCGTGGAAATTCTGCGCGCGCTTCTGCGAATCGTTTCGTCGCCGCCAGGTTAAAGGCGAGAAATGCTCGTGCTTGTGGGTTGACCGGGTCCAAGTCTACTGCTTTGCGATAGAGTTCGATTGCTCGATCCATGTTTCCGCGTGCTATCTCGAGGTTGCCCGCGGCGATCACAATGTTCGGATCTGCCGGCGCCAGCGCCAATGCCTTGCTCAACGTTTGAGCTGCCCCGTTCCAGTTAAAATCGAAATTTGTCTCGATCGACCCGCGGGCGAGTAACGCCTCCGGCAAGTTAGGCTCAATGGAGAGCGCTCGTGTCACTGCGTCACGCGCACTCGACAAATGCGCGTCGAAAGTCTTTTGTCCGCCCTCGGTCGCAAACGCGGCAAGCCAGACATTCGTCCCCGCGACTCCGGCCCACGCCAGCGCGAACCCGGGGTCCAACTCCGTCGCGTGTTGGTACGCAGCTAGAGCTTCGCGCGCACTTTTTTCGGAGTGGCGATTTTCATAAAAGCGGCCCTGCAGATACAATTGATGCGCGTCGACATTTGTCGTCCCGCCTTTCTCCGCCGCCTGCACTTCCGCTTGAATTTTCTGTTTGTCGGCAGAACCCGCCGTGCCCCCGGTCAACCGATCGCGCACTTGTGCCACGATTGTCTCCGCCAGTTCGCTCTGAACGGCGAACACGTCTTTCAAATTACGCGTAAAATTTTCCGACCAGAGTTCCTCGCCCGTGCCAGCGCGGGCGAGCCGGGCCGCGATCCGCACCGTGTCGCCGGATTTGCGCACGCTTCCGTCGACCAGATAAGCCACGCCGAGTTTTTGTCCAATCTCCTGCGCCGTCGCATTCTTGCCTTTGAACGAAAACGCCGACGTCCGCGCGGCCACGTGCATTCCCGGAATTTTTTGCAGCACAGTTAAGAGCTCTTCGCTAACGCCGTCGGAGAAATATTCACTTCCTTTGTCGTCGCTCAGGTTAACGAATGGCAGGACGGCGACGGATTTTTGATCGGGCGCATTTGGTGGAGCGGCCGGCAACGCGTGAGCCGCCGCCACCGGCTGATTCTTACTCGGGCGCTCCATCCACCACCACACCGCGAGCAACGCGACTATTACGAGAACAGCGGCGGGAATCAGGACGCGCAGTCTCTTTGAGTGTTGAGCTGGGGAAGACTCAGTTTTCGGGCCCGCTTCCCACGGCAATACGATTCGGAACAGATCCATCGGCAGCTTGATGTTTTTCAAATCCGCCGAACCAAACTTTTCAAACCTGGCCTCGAGCGCATTGCGAATCTGCCGCTCCACGTCCATGGACACGCAGATCCCGCCTGCTCCGGCCAGTTGTTCAATGCGCGAAGCGATGTTCACGCCATCGCCATAAACATCGCCATCGCGGTGAATCACGTCGCCGATGTGAATGCCGATTTTGAGTTTAATCCGCCGATCGGACGTGACGTCATGGTTGCGCTTGGCCAGAGTGCGCTGGATTTCAATGGCGCATTGCGCCGCTTCCAACGCGCTGCCGAATTCGACGAGGAAAGCGTCACCGATGGTTTTGATCTCGGTGCCGTTGAACCGGGGAAAGATTTCGCGCAGGAGCCGACGATGTTCTTCGAGCAATTCGAGAGCGAGTCGATCGTCGCGCTGGGCCAAGGCGCTGTAGCCCACCATGTCAGTGAACATGATGGCAGCGAGTTTCCGTTGCTCTGCGTTCTGGGAAGGCACGAACGCACTAAAGCAGAGACTGCCCGGAATGAAACCGGCGAATTCGCCAAACGGTTTGGCCGCTTTCGCCAATCCTGCCTGGGTTGGCCAAGGCGGCGTGGTTCGCCGAAGCGCTACCGATACGATGTGAAAAACGATCCGCAACCATCCCGAATTTCACCAACTGCTCGCCGGCCCCAAACAAATCGGGTTCTCACAAGCGGGCCGAAATGAATTCGCGAAGTTTTTTCGCAGAGCTGAAGCGGCTTGAAATCCGCCCCGGCCCGATCAAGGTCATGAACAAACAAAACGGAAATCACATGTCACAAGATCCGACGAAATCGAAGCGTCTTTTGTCGCAGGTTATCGCTGAATGGGCTTGCTCACTGAAGTATCAGCATCTTTCGCCTGAGGCGATTCAGGCTGCGAAATTATTCTGGTTTGATTCCATCGGCTGTGCGCTGGGTGGGAGCCGGCAGGAAGACGCAAGAATTTTGCTAAAGCATTACCGCGCCATGTCCGCCACGGCGGACTCGTCCGGCGGCGAGGGCGGCGGCAATGGAAAAGCCACCGCGTTCGTTTCCGGATTCAAAACAAATCCGGTCGACGCCGCATTTCTGAACGGGCACATGATCCGCGCGATGGATTACAACGATATCTATTGGAAAGCCGACCCGTGCCACCCGAGCGATCTTATCTCGGCGCCGCTGGCGCTCTGCGAAAGCGAACGCTTGAGCGGGAAAGATTTAATTCTCGCTACGATCATTGCCTACGAAATTGAAATGCGTCTTTGCGAAATCGGCCGGCCGGGAGTTCGCGAATACGGCTGGCATCACGCGACGTTGAGCGCGTTCGCGGCGCCCATAGCGGCCGGGCGAGTGCTAGATCTCACGCGCGATCAAATGGTGTCAGCGATCGGCATCAGCGCCGCGCGGACGTTTTGTCCGGGCGCGGTCACAGCGGGCAAGTTGACCAACATGAAGAACACGGTCGATCCGTGGGCCGGCCGCATGGGCGCCGAGAGCGCGTTGCTCGCGCGCGAAGGTTTCTCCGGACCGGAACACATGATCGATGGGAAAGAAGGTTTGTTTGCGGTGTTCAGTCACGTTCAATACAAGGGGCAACCAGCGAGCTTCGAAGGCGAAGGGTTGGTCAAAGATCTGCCAACCTCGCCGAAATCGCATTATCGCATTCTCGATTGTGGCATGAAGAGTTTCCCGATCGAAGCGCTCAGTCATGCGCCTCTCACTGCCATGATGAAAACCGTCAAGGATAACAGGATCAAGGCTGACGAAGTGGAGGAAATCAAAGTAGAAGTAATCGCGCGCGCCGCGGATATCCTTGGCGACCCGCACAAATATCGACCCGACTCAAAGGAAACTGCCGATCATTCACTCCCCTACTGTATGGCTGTCGGACTCGTTGATGGCATGGTGACGCCGCTGCAATTCAAAGAGGAGCGCGTGCTCGATAAATCGCTGATTCCTATCATGGACAAAGTGAAAGTCGTCGCGAATGAGGAGTTCGAAGCGCTCTTTCCAAAATTTCAGCCGAGTCGGGTAACGATCACGACGAATGACGGCAAAGAGCATTCGACGCGCGTCGATGTCCCGAAAGGCGATCCGCGCGATCCAATGACCGAGGAAGAAATCGCGGTGAAATTCAACGCGCTTGGCGGCGATATAATCGGGAAAAAGCAGTGCGAAAAACTGCGGCACTGCATCATGAATTTGGAAAACGCGACGAAGCTCGACGGACTCCTGGCGCTGACGATCGCGCCGCGCGCGTAGCTGCGACGCCCCGTCGCAGGAAGTGGACGCGACGCCCGCGTCGCGATAAGGCAGCGAGGCACCACCCACACCCAACTGCGACGAGGGCGTCGCAGCTACATCAGGCCGTGCCGCTACCCTCGCCCGCGCCAAATTGAATTCCTTGCGCCAGCGGAAGCTCGGTTGAGAAATTGACGGTGTTCGTCTGCCGGCGCATGTAGTACTTCCAGCAATCGCTTCCGCTCTCGCGACCGCCGCCGGTTTGTTTTTCGCCGCCGAATGCGCCGCCGATCTCAGCGCCGCTTGTGCCGGT
>QHOX01000192.1:0-1094 GCA_003219465.1 Verrucomicrobiota bacterium
TCGGACGTGTGGTCGAATCACGGTAAAACTCGAAGCGGATCGGCCCGCCCAGTCGCCCGCTCGCCTTAGAAACAAACGAGTATGAGATCGCCTCAGCAGCGATGCCCGCGGACAGCAATAACATGACGGCAACGACGCGCATTAGCATCTAACGAGAACAAGATCAGCCACCGCTGGTGGGAGCGAGCTTTGCTATGAAGTTTAATGTTGAAGTCATTTGAAAGCTACTCATCGGAACGGACAGCGGTTGGCTGCATCGCATGGTTAGGCCCGCTTACCGCAGCTCCTTTCGAATCATTAGCTTCAGTCCAGACCAAACCTCGTCCACGGCGCAAACCTTTATATCGACTAGTCCAAGTGGCAAAGCAATCTGGCGCACCATATCTTCGGTAACGTCGGTGGCAACACCCGAGCTCTTCTTTGGCCAAGACACCCATATCATTCCAGCCGGATCGATCGCACACCGGAATGGCTCGAGCCTCGCCTTCAACGTAGATCTCGACGACGCGAACAAATGTATAAAAGTGACCCCTCTGTTGACACGCTTTGCCCACTTCACAGAGATCTCTGCCGGTAGCTGTAGCTCGGCACGGTACTTTTCGGATACTCCCTCAACGTACGCAGTGATACCGTCTTTATACCCGAGCTTTTTCCAAAGAGGCGTTCCGGAATATCCAGCCATGAACTTTGGTCTAACGAGACACAAGATCAGTTACGCCTTCCGAAAGCGAGGCCAAACTGGAATGGATGCATCCTAATCATGATTAAATGTGATCGCGGTACGGGAAGGCGTTAGCTGGATCGTTTGGTTAGGCGTTGCGATCGATATTCTGGACATGTTACTCATCGCCATAAATCTTCTGCTTTTTGTCTTTGAGCCACGGCCAAAGATCTTTCGGCATCCAACCATTGTATTCGTCTGGATCGACGTTAAGAATAAGGACGTGGCCGCCACCCTCAACAAAAGGCTTGAGACGCAGCTTCCACATTGCGGGACCGTTCGTCGAATAAACAAGGTAACATCCTTCCGCGTAGCGGAACCAATCAACGGCGAGATCGAGCTTCTTCTCAATCTGCTCCCGAGTCACGCCAGC
>QHOX01000192.1:1132-6965 GCA_003219465.1 Verrucomicrobiota bacterium
TTTGCGGGTTCAAGCGCCAGCGGGTCGGGAGCCCTAGCTGCCTCGAGTTGCGCTGGAAGGACGGGTAAAGGTTCGGCAGAGGGTGGTTCGTCTGGCGAGGGGGGAAGCTCGCCGACGTTCTTCTGCGCAAGCTGAATCTGCTGGTAAGCGATATACTCAGCGCCTTCGAGAATTGCTGGTGCGGGATGACGCTCGGCAAAACGAATGAGGCGCCAAATGATCGCTGGGACGATGACAGCGAGTGTGCCGATAGCGGCATAACCAATACCGGGCGATCGAATAGCTACGGCAATAGAGGCAAGCGCGACACAGAAAGCGATTAGCACATAAGAAGCCTTTCCGACGATACCGCCAGGAAGCTTCACCTTTGCGGTACCCTCGGTAAGCTGGCGAATATGCTCTTCTATTTTCAAGGCTGGTTAGCAACGCCTAACATCGTAATAAGCAGAATTTTTTCTGCCTATTTCTTGGGGTTGCCTCTAATATCGGCTGCAAATGCAGAAGAAAACGGGCATTTTTTGGGCGCTGATCCGCCGAAAATAGACGTTTTTGCGAGAGAAGAAAAGCAATTTTCCAGGCCATTGCCCCGGCCGCGCAAGTTGCTCGATCAGCGCGTAAAAGCTTCCGCTCACGCGCCAGGAGTGACGTCCATCAGATGCACTATGTGTATGTACTCCGCCCACTAAAAGACAGTGGCTTTTATATTGGCTACTCGGCTAATCTTCGAAAAAGATTTAGTGAGCATGTTACTGGCGGTTCATTTGCTACGTCTCATCGCGGACCTTGGAAGCTGATCTACTATGAAGCTTATCTCGAGCAAGCTGATGCGCTGGGCCGCGAGAGGTACCTGAAGAGGGGTGCTGGTCGGCGTTTCTTAGATCGCGGCTCAAGAAGTACCTCAGAAAGCATTCTTCGAAAGAAGCCGCGTGAGCGCAGCTTTTACGCGGATCTACACCCATGTGCTGAATCGGCCGGGAATCGGAGTGAAGAGTCCGCTGGACTAACCAGGCGGGCACAATTCGAGATGTCTCGATCCGTTCGACTGTCGCTCAGGGCAAGCTTCTTTCGCTCGACATGACAGAGAACGCGCAAGGATGCGACAATGTTCAACGCCGGGAGTCATTTCGGAGAACCGCTGGGTGCACTCGCTGCTGGCGAAACGTTTGCACCAGAATTCGGCACGGGGGAAGCACCGGATGAACTCTGAGCTGGCGTAGCTATCGGGGATGCGCCCGGTGAGGACGCCGGAGATGATTGTGGTTTCACAGGCGCCGGTGAGGTTTGCGGCGCACCTTGCGTTTTCATCAGTTCGCGCCGGAAGGCGCTGCTGGCTACGCTGTGGTGTGCGTAAAGGACTGATAGCGCAAAGGTGAGCGCGAAAAATATTCCCGCCAGCCAGGTGGTGAACTTCACCAGCACATTGGTGGTTTGCGCGCCGAAAATGTTCTCCGTGACCCCGGCGCCAAACGCCGCGCCGAGACCTTCACTCTTTGGCCGCTGCATCAGGATGACAAGCACCATCAGCGCAGCGACTAACACGAAGAGCACCAGGCAAAGGTTGATCAGCAGGTTCATTGGGAGGCGAAATATGGCTGGTAAATGACGAATGACAAATCACGAATGGCTCCGCCAGGTTAAACCGAAACTCGTGAATCGTTGAATCGGAAATCCCGATGTAACGATTTAATGATTCAACGAATCACGCCCTTGATCTGGTTCCAGATTTCGTCCAACTCGCCCAGCTCTACTTCACCCAATTTCATGCGGCGCGTCTTGAGTTCGTCCTCCAATCGATTGAAACGCGCGACGAATTTGTCCGTGGCAGATTGAAGCGCGCTTTCTGCGTCGATTTTGCACTTCCGCGCCAGGTTTACCACGGCGAACAGCAGATCGCCAATCTCGTCCTCGATTCTTTCCTGCTGTTGTGACTGGATCGCCTCTTTGGTCTCACGAAGCTCTTCTTCCACCTTCGCCATCACACCACGCAATTCTGCCCAGTCGAAATTCACCCGGGCCGTTTTGGATTGCGCTTTGTGCGCGCGCACCAGCGCGGGCAACGCTTTGGGCAGACTGGACAGATAGTGCGAGTCGGCCTTTTTCTCTTCACGCTTGATCGCTTCCCATTGTTTGAGCACGGCGCCCGCGTCACGCGCTTCACTTGTGCCGAACACATGTGGATGCCGCCGGACGAGTTTGTCCGACACTTCGCGAATCACTTCCCCGATGTTGAAGCGGCTCGCTTCGGCCGCAATCTCTGCGTGCATCACTACCAGTAGCAAAAGATCGCCAAGTTCCTCGCGAAAATGCGCATCGTCGTGGGCGCGCGCTGCCTCGGCCACTTCATATGCCTCCTCGATGAGCGCCGGCAGCAAGGACTCGTTGGTTTGCTCACGATCCCACGGGCAACCGCCGGGAGAGCGAAGCTTGGCGACAATGTTGCAGAGCTTCGCGAACTCATCGGTGCTTTGTGGTCGATCATCAGGCATAAGGGAACCGCGTCGAATGTACAGCTCTTCACTGAGCATGGATTTAACGGGAATCCAGTGCCGACTTACGATGATCGCACTTTGTTCTTTGCGCGATAGTGTGCGTTAAGAGCTGGACCCGCTAGAAAGCGATCAGGCCGACGATTTTGACGCCTCGGCAACTAATCGGATGGCCATCAAGTCAGTCTCAGTATCGGCCTTGTGTCGCGTCGCGGATTGTCTGTAGACGAATCTGTTTCAGTTTTTGGTACTGCTCAGGTGAAAGAATCGCCCTCATCTGCGGATCCGTCTGCTGATGAATAGCCCTGAGCTGTTGCATCTTCTGAATTTTCGAAAGCGAATTATCGTTTTTAATCGCCTGTACTTTTGGTACTTCGTCGATGAGAATAGGTAAGACTTTCTCCTTTTGTTGAGGCGTGAGGTTAAGCTGTTGTGCTATCGCCTGAGCCTTTGACATCGCACCGGCTTTTTGAGCAAAGGAAGTGGGTGCCAGCGGCGCAAACATCGCAATCGATAGCGCCGAAATAACGACGTGAGTGTGGTTCTTCATATTTTTGCCTTTGGTTTTGGCGCGCATGGTGCTGAGGACGCTTTATCAAGTCAAGCCCAATCGCGCAGGACGGATCGCAGGGAAATTGGTAAAGGACCGAGCGGAACCTGGCCGCGTTCGCCGCCTGGCAGCGGAGATTTTCGGCTACACCAATTGCCACTTCAGTTCGCGCGAATTGCGTTTCCTTTCCCATAAACGGATTCCACCGAGGAATGCGTTTTCATTTTGACCGCGCACGATTCCCTTCGGCAATCGATCGAACCGATGGACCAAGCCGCCACCAAGTACGACATAATCGGCGATGAACGCACGCTTTAATTGGCCAACGGCATAAACGACTTCGCGTTGCCATTTTCTCTTGCCCAATTTCGCCAAGCCGGGGACACCCAGGTAGTTCTCAATGATCTTTCCGTTCGGGTAGGGGAGGTCACCTAGCTCGAGTGACATAAGATTTCTGTCCCACACCAGCGCGGATCCAAGCCCGGTTCCTAGCCCGAGAAACAGCATGCGCCCGCCGCTGCGGAAACTGCCGAGCGCTTGCATGGCTGCGTCGTTAACAATGCGCACAGGTATTCCCAAAGCGTGCGCAAAATTGAAATGGATCCAGCCTTTGCCCAGGTGCTTCGGGTTTCGGAGAATTCGTCCATTGCCTACAGGCGCCGGAAAACCAATCGATGCAACGTCGAAATTCCAGCCCTTGACGGTCTCCTTGAATTTGGCGACAAACTGCTTTGGAGTCATTCGTGCACCGGAAGCAAATTCGCGTTCCACACGCTCGGACATGAGCAGTTTGACGAAGCTGCCGCCGATATCGACGACAAGAATTCTTCTCTTCATAGCGCGCGTCCGCGCGAAGTGAGTCGGCGCACCTTATCGGCCGCGCCCGAACAATCGCCCCATGCCGCCCTTCGGTTCGGGCTTCGCAGCTGTGCTGGCAGGCCAGCACTCTACAATTTCAAGCGCAACGAACCGGAACAGCAATTGCCGGACAGATTTCAAATCGAGCCGCAGATTTTTTGCAATCTGTTGCACGGACCGGGCGCCATTGAACTGCGAGGCGAATTGGGCCTCATCGGAAGTCAGCTTCAACTTTTGGACACGATCGAAACCTTCCCGCGTGTAAGCCGGGATCGACGTCGGATCGAAACGTCCTGGTTGCTCCGGGTTCTGGGCGAGCCGCAACGTCTCCAGTGACCAGTCGTCCACATCAGGGTCGCCGGTGACATCGCCAAACCCGCCTAACAGGTCTGCGTTCTTCTCAAACATGATCCACACATTTGGCGCCGACCACAGTTGCGAGAAGAGCATTTGCCCTTGGTGGCGGATCAAATCGAAGGCCGGCTGCCGCTCGATCGACTCGTTGCGGGCAAGGGTCAGCAGAAAAGGAGTTCCGTTTTCTTTCTGCTGATCGCGAGCCTTGGCAACGACCTCTGGATCAACGTTTGCGAGGATGGGTGGCGTCTCCGGACAATAAAGATCCGGGTCCCGAGTTGTGGCCAAAATAATCTCGCCGTCACGCGCGAGAACGTCGATGGGTTCCTGGTCCCAGCACGCTCGCAGTAACCCGGTCAGGTTCTCCTTTCCGATAGCTCGTATCGCAAGGTTCAACGGAAACAGATTTGTGCGGCCGCAAAAGTAAACATCAGCCGTACCGGGTTCCTTTCGCTGCCCGATTTCAGTGGCCGCAGCGTTCGAGACGGGCTCGGCCCAATCGGATGTGGGCGCGGCTGCGCGCCACCACTCGTCGGACCGGGACCCCTCGGAACCCGCGGCGGGCTCGGACGTTGCTTCGTCCCCGCGCGGAACGGGTGGCCGGTCGATCTGGTCGCGCTCTTCGCTTTTCGAACGTTCCATTTGGCCTTCTAGTAGCTTGGGTTTGTCGACTGCTGTCGCCGTAACTGTTCTGTCCCTGTAAGCAAATCCCATATCGAGGGTTTATCAAGAAGCCAATGTTCGCAACGAAGAACTCTCATGCCATTGTGAGAATCGCCGGGCCAGCTCGCGTCTGCTGATTTTGCCGCGCTCGTTAGTCGGAATAGTGTCGACAACAAAGATTCGTTTCGGCACCTGCCATCCGCTCAACGCAGTGCGGCAAAATCGTAAAAGTTCGACTTCGCCTACCTCCGGCGATGCCAGCACACACGCCGCCACTTCTTCATTTCGTAATCCTGCATCTGTGGGACGGCCGAACACCACCGCCTGCCGCACGCCCTTAAAACGCAGCAGATGCGCTTCTACTTCCGCCGGATTCACTTTCTTTCCCGCGACGTTGATTACGTCCGAAACCCGGCCCACGATCTTCAACGCGGAATCGTATCGCGCGAGCAGATCGTCTGGAACAAAAACACCATTGCCAAGCTTTTGCTCGTCCAACTCTGGAAAATAGCCGTCGCTCACTGCCGCGCTGCGAACGCGGATCTGGCTCGCGGACTCGGTTGGATCGACAAACTCAACCTCAACACCTTGCATCGGCTGACCCACAAGACCGTGCTCGAACGTTGTGCCGTGGCGATCGTAGCAAATTCCGCCGCATTCCGATGCGCCGTAGAAGGAATGGATCGGCTGCTTGAATTTCTCGAAAAACTTTCTCGCCACGGCGCGGGAAAGCGGCGCACCAGCAGAAATGCACAGCCGAAGTTTTGGCAACAGAGGCACGTCATCCATGTCGCAAAACGCCTGGTAAAAAACTGGCGTGCCGGGAAAAACCGTCGCGCCGGTGCGCGCGAGATCAGCAAGAACGGCTCGTGGTGTTCTGTCGCGGCTCACAGCCATCGGCACACCGCGCGCCATCAATGGT